>CAZBCO010000220.1:0-11977 GCA_964490295.1 uncultured Planctomycetota bacterium | reverse complement strand
TGCAGCGGCGGGTTGATCAGCTTCTTCACGCCGATCATCATCGCAAACGGAATACCGCGCTCCCTGGCAAAAGGCAGGATGGCCGCGTCGAGCAGCATGCCCCGTTCGGACATTTCCGGATACGCAAAATCCGGCGGGAGCGACGCCGCCAGATAGACCGGGTGCATCCGGTCGGCCTGGTCGGCCAGGAATCGCCGGACTTCGTCGCAGACCGCCTGGTCCATCCGAGCACTAACCTTGTAGCCCGCGGACTTCAACCGAGGCATCGCGACGTTCCAGTCGTTCAGCAGCCCGTCGATTCGCATCGCCGCGTGGAACCGCTGGTCGCAGCGCTTCATCTTGGCCCACACCGCCTGCTCATCGTCGTCGAACACATCGTTGGTCATCACCACCGATTCCAAGTTGGCCTCCTTGAGCACCAAGTCAACATAGTCGCTGGTGGTCATCGCCTTGAAATACTTGCGCAAGGCCTCCAGCCGGGTCTTCCGGGGGTTGAACCCCAGCGCCTTCAGCACCGTCACCACCCCGCGGGTCGCCTCGGAGACCGGTGTGTGCTTCACGAACAGCGTCTCCCAGATCATCTCGGCCTGTTTGGCCTTGGACATCGCGTAAAAACGCTCATAGGGCATCGGCTCGTGGAGCAACGCCTCGCAAATCAAGTAGTGATAAGTCAGCAGCTCGTCAATGCCCCAGAGCAGGAGCTTCTTGAACTGCGCACTGTACAGGTGAGTGTGGACATCCAGCACGGGCGTCTTCTGAACGATGGAGCGAACGTTTCGAGCGATATCCGTCGTCTTCATACGGGACCTCCAGAGTCAATGGGGACATGCCAACAGGGAGAATCATAATTGATGGCGGCAAGGGCGTCAACGCCGGAACCGCCCGATTATCCGAGCAGGAGCTCCAAGTCCTCTCGGGTCAGCTTGCGGATCAGGCTGTTATCAGCGTTGATGATCGCATCGGCCAACGCCCGCTTCCTCTCCTGAAGCTCCAGCACCTTCTCTTCCACCGTGCCCTTGGCAATGAGGCGATAGGCAAACACCGGGCGGGTTTGGCCGATGCGGTGGCTGCGGTCAATGGCTTGGGCCTCGACCGCCGGGTTCCACCAAGGGTCAAGCAGATAAACATATTCGGCGGCGGTCAGGTTCAGGCCCAGCCCGCCGGCTTTGAGGCTGATCAAGAACAGCTTGCAGTCGGGGTCGTTCTGGAACTGTTCGACCGCCTTCTGCCGGTCTCGGGTACGGCCGTCGAGATAGGCGTAGAGGACTTTTTTCCGGTCAAGATGGCTTCGGACGATGGCCAGCATCGAGGTGAACTGGGAGAAGACCAGCACCTTGTGCCCTTCATCAACGATCTCCTCCAGCGAAGGAAGCAGGGCGTCGAGTTTGGCGCTGGATTTCTTAATCTGCGTCTTGTCAATCAGGCCGGGATGACACGCGGCCTGGCGGAGCCGGAGCAGCGCTTCGAGAATGTGCATCTTGGATTTGGCGATACCGTCGCGTTCGACGCGCCCCAGCAATGCCGCTCGGTAGTGGTCCCGCAGCTCGTCATATTGCTTCTGCTGAGGGCCTTCAAGTTCGCAGTAGATGGTGTGCTCGGTCTTGGGCGGCAGGTCGCTGGCCACCTGTTCCTTGGTGCGCCGCAGGATGAAGGGGCGGAGCGCGCGGGCCAACATCTGGCGTGCCTGATCGTCCTGGCCGCCCCACGCGCTGGAGCACTTCTGGAATGCCGAGGCCGCACCGAGCATTCCGGGGTTGAGAAAGTCCATCAGGCTCCATAACTCACCCAGATGGTTCTCGATGGGCGTGCCGCTGAGCGCCAGTTTGTGGCTGGCCCGAAGCAGGCGCACCGCCTTGGCGGTCGCCGTGGTGTGATTCTTGACCGCCTGCGCCTCGTCCAGAATCACATAATCAAACGCAATATCTTTGAGGATGGCGGCATCGCGTCGCAGAGTTCCGTAGGTGGTCAGCACCAGATCTGTGTCGTCAAAGGCAGTGGCCTCTCGCGTTCGGGTCAGCCCGGTGTGGTTGCACACGCGGAGTGCCGGCGTAAAGCGTTCGGCCTCTTGTTGCCAGTTGAAGAGGACCGAGCGCGGCACCACGGCAAGGATCGGGCCGGGGCGTCCGGGGTCGTCGGGCGGGGTGTCGGCCCGCAGTTGGCGTCGCGATTCGATCAGGGCCAAGGCCTCGATGGTCTTGCCCAGCCCCATGTCGTCCGCGAGGCATCCCCCCAAGCCGAAGCGGCGTAGAAAATGCAGCCAGCCCAAGCCGTCTTTCTGGTAGGGGCGCAACTCCCCCTGGAACCCCGGCGGGGCCTCGGTGGCCTCGATGCCGCCAAATTCATGGAGTTCATCCCGAAGGCTCTGAAAGGTCGCGTCGAACGTGACCTCGGGCTGGGCCGCGAGCAGGGCATCCAGAATGCCCGCTTGGCTTCGGGCAAAACGAATCTCGTCGCGTTTAGCCGTCCCAAGCCCGGCCAGAAAATCGAGCTTCTTGCTCCAGTCATCGGGTAGAATCCCAAACGAACCGTCCGTCAGCATCACGGTCTCGGAATGTTTTTTAACCGCCTCGAGCAGCTCCGGAATCCCGGCCAAAACGCCATCGAAATCGGCATCGGCCTGCAGATCGAACCAGTCGATTCCCGAAGTGACCTCCAAGCTCAGGCTCTTCAGTTTCCGGTAAGCCTTGCCCTCCATCTCGACATTCCAACCTTCGGCGATGAGTTCAGAAATGATACGGGGCAGTTTCGTGCGTAGAACACGAAGCTCGCCCTCTCGGCCGTAGGATTCCTGGCGGAATCCAGCGGCGTAGAGCCGGGCCTGCGCCTGCTGCTCGGCTGCGGTGTCGCGTCGAAGCAGCCTGCACTCCTCCGGACGAAACAGGCCGGTCCGAAGGTCTTGCGGTGTGATCAACTCGCCCTCGTAACCGAACGCCAGAGAGGCCGTGAAGTGCCGATGAGAATTCCTATTGCTCCGAACGTCCAGATGGAAGATCGGGATGCCGGGCACCTCCGTGAATTGCAGCTCGTCGGGCAGGTCGATGCGAGGCAGGCTGGTACCAGAGGCCAAGGCGGATTGAACGAAGTTCGGGCCATCGCGGACCGGCACCTGAAGCTTCGGATCGCGACGGAGCAGGGCTATCCAAGGGAAGGCGTCCCCGTGGCTCAGGCGCGAGACTCGGTCAGACTCGAACAGCCAGCCATCAGCCAACAACATCTTTGGCCGGCTTAGCTCCATCGGATCGGAACCCGGTCTCAGGAGCTTTCCGGCCACATCATACGCCGTCCCGTTGGGATTGAGAGCTACTTCCACCGCGAACTCCCAAGGTGGCCCCTCATCGAATTCGATCGGCCCCAGAAGCTGCGTATTCTCCGTCTCAAGGAAGAAGCGCCGGGTGCGGCAAAGCATCGGGAGCACCACCTCCATAGAGGTGGGCATCAGCTGAAAGGGTGTGGACTTCCCATAATAGGAATCGTAATACCCGATGTAGAGCGGGGCGCTGTCGGCTCCGGTCAGGACGGCGACAATCTGCCGGTCCAGCGGCTCCGGGATGGCTTCGATATCCGAGGCACGACGGATGGACAAGTTCGTGAGTTTGGTGAAGCCGCCGTTTTTCCTGGGACGTTGGACGCGGACGTCGAGGATGGTGCCCTTGCCCTCGAGCGCGCGCGGCATGTTCAGGGAGTAAATAATCTGTTGCCCTTCGGGCCAAGGGCGTCGCGTGTCTTCCAAGCCTGCTTTCCGGGCGAGCTTCAGGGTGTCCAGAAACCACTGCCACTTTTCAGGCTCCGGAGCCGGTTGTCGGGCCTGACGGGCTGGTCTTGCGGGCCGAAGATAGAGCGGGGCCTCCTCTTCCCAGTCCTCCTCCCAGTCATCCTCCCAGTCATCCTCCCCCTCCACCATTTGCACCGAGAGCAGGGAGCCCAACACGTTAAGTTTTCTGGCCTTATCAGCAGCCAACAGGGTGGCCCAGACATGCTTACAGTTGCCCCACTCATCGAAATACGGGCAGGTACAACGGAAGTACAATGTATCCACACCCAAAGCGATATGCACATCATAGGGGCGTGATCGCGAGCCTTGAACCGCCGCGGAGATCAAGTCAAATTCCGATTCGGTGATCGTTACGCGGCCCTGCCGGAAGTACATCGCTCCGCGCTGACGCACCGTAGCACTGAACTTGGGCTTGAGCAAATCGATCATCGACACAGTGGGTCTCCGGTGAGTTGCTACGAGGGCGAAGCATAGCATCAACTTCCGAAGCTGTCAATAATACAGTCTGGCATCGCCGGTCGAAATATCCGGTGTGGAATGCAACGGCGGTGAGCGGGACAGGGAAACGCGGGCGACGGCTGTGCGGCCTACGCGGTCTTGCCTTTGGCGTGGCTCTTGGCGGAGGCTTCGTACACCGAGGACTCGCCGCGAACCACGGCCCCGTTGATGGTGTATTCGGTGATGTCCTTGTGCGTGGGCAGCTCGTACATGATGTCGAGCATCAGCTCCTCGATAATCCCGCGCAGCGCCCTGGCTCCGGTGTCGCGGTCGCGTGCCTTGCGGACGATCTCCCGAAGGGCGTCTTCGGTGAACTCCAGCGTGCAATTCTCCATCTCGAAGAATTTCTGATACTGGCGGATGAGGGCGTTCTTCGGCTCAAGCAGGATGCGGACCATCTCGTCCTCGGCCAGCGGGCGCAGGGCGCTGATAATCGGCAGGCGGCCGATGAATTCGGGGATCAGGCCGAATTCGAGCAGGTCTTCCGGGGCGACCATGCTGAGCAGCTTGCCCCGCTGCTTCTCGTCGATTTCGTCTTCCACGTCGCGGTTGAAACCGATCATCTTGTGCCCGACGCGGCGGCCGATGATGTTCTCGATGCCGCTGAAAGTGCCGCTGCAGATGAACAGAATCTGAGAAGTATCCACCTGGATATACTGCTGTTCGGGATGCTTGCGGCCACCCTGGGGCGGGACGTTGGCGATGGTGCCTTCCAGCATCTTGAGCAGCGATTGCTGTACGCCCTCGCCGGACACGTCGCGCGTGATGCTGACGTTGTGGCTGGTGCGGCCGACCTTGTCAATCTCGTCGATGAACACGATGCCTTGCTGGGCTCGCGCGGGGACGAAGTCGGAGTTCTGCAACAGACGCAGCAGCAGGTTCTCGACATCCTCGCCGACGTAGCCCGCCTCGGTCAACGTGGTGGCGTCGCCGATGGCAAAAGGCACATCGAGGATGCGGGCCAGCGTCTTGGCCAGCAGTGTCTTACCGCTACCGGTGGGTCCCAACAGGAGGATGTTGCTCTTCTCCATCTCGACGTCGTCGACCAAGCCCCCGGCCAGAAGCCGTTTGTAGTGGTTATAGACCGCGACAGAGAGGACCTTCTTGGGGCGTTCCTGCCCGATGACGTATTTGTCGAGTTGGCCCTTGAGCTCGACCGGTGTCGGGAGGCGCCGCATGGTCAGCTTCTGCGGAGGCTCCACGGTGCCGGCGTCACGGTCCAGGCCGATAATCGAGCCACACAGCTCCACGCACTCGTTGCAGATGCAGGCCCCGCTGGGCGCCGGGACCAAGACCTCGACTTCGCCCGCAAATCGCCCGCAGAATGAACAGCGTTCGCCATCCGAGGGCGGCGTCGTGGCGCGACTGCTACGCTTCTTGGCCATAGATCACTCACTCTTTCCGTATTCGAGCACTTCGTCGATAACCCCATATTCCTTGGCTTCCTGAGCGGTCATGATGAAGTCGCGGTCGGTATCCCGCTCAATCTTCTCCAACGGCTGGCCGGTGTGGTAGGCCAGGATTTCATTGATCCGCTTCTTGGTCTTGACGATATCATCGGCATGAATGGCGATGTCCGAGGCGGTGCCTCCGATGCCCGAAGCCCAGGGCTGATGGAGCAGCACCTTGGCGTTGGGCAACGCGAAGCGCTTGCCCTTGGTGCCGGCCGCCAGCAGCACGGCCCCCATGCTCGCGGCCATTCCCACGCAGGTGGTGGCCACTTCGCAGCGGATGAAACGCATCGTGTCATAAATGGCCAGGCCGGCGTCCACGGAGCCGCCGGGCGAGTTGATGTACATATCGACCTGGGCCTGCGATTTGTCGGTTTGCAGAAAGAGGAGCTGGCCGACGACCACGTTGGCGACGATCCGGTCGATGCTGTTGCCCAGAAAGACAATGCGGTCTTTGAGCAGCCGCGAGAAGACGTCCCAATGGGTCAGATGCTCCTGGGATTTCTCGACGACGCTGGGGCTGATCAGCGGTTCACTGCCGGCGTAGATATCGTGGTACATTTTCGGTGGCTCCTGGCGGTCTCTGGTTATCGGGGTGCCGCCGCGCGGCCCCCCTTCGTTCACATCGCTCCACGGGGTCAGGCGCGGCGTCGACTAACTGTCGGAGGCGGGCGTCGGCTCCGAAGAGCTTTCCTGCACCTGGGCCTTGCTCAGCAGGAAGTCCCGCACCTTCTCCTCGCGCATCGACGTGCGGAGTTCGGAGAGCCGATCGTGCTGTTCGAGGTCGCGCATCACCTGATCCGCCGAGCGGTTCTCGGTGGCGGCCATCGCCTCCACCCGGGCGATCACCTCGTCTTCGGTCACGTAGAGGCGCTCCTTATCGGCGATCTTGCTGAGAATAAAGAAGAGCTTGGCCGAGCGCTCGGCGGAGCTTTGCGACTCCTCGCGCAACGCTTCAAGGTTCGCTTCGACCTCTTCGGCGGGAATGCCCTGGTAACGCAGGTTCAGGCTGCGGTGGATGAGCGTTCGCTCCGCCATGCCCTTGATCACGTCTTCGGGCAGATCAAAATCGACCTTCTGCAACAGGGCATCGTCCAACTGCTCGCGAAGCGCCTGCTCGGAGTCCCGCTCCTTCTCGCGCACCAGAGCGGAGCGAATCTCGTCGTTGAACTCGTCCACGCTCTCGAAGCCCATCTCCTTGACCCAGTCGTCGGTGACTTCGGGGAGTTCGGGGCGCTGAATCTGGTTGATGGTGAGCGAGAGCGTCATGTCGGCCCCTCGCTTGGCCTCTTCCGGGTATTCGTCGGGGATGGTGATGGCCTTTTCGTCCGTCTCGCCCACGGCGATACCTTGGACAAATTTCGCGGTCTCTTCCTCGTCCATCCCGATCAGCACATGCCCGCCGAGGATAAAGCGATGGTTGGGGATGTCGCGGTAAACCTCGTCGCCCTCCAGCAGCTTGACATGGCACATCACCACGTCTTCCGGCTGCGGCGAGCCTTCATTGAGTTCGTTCAGCGTCGCATAGCGGCGGCGCACCATCTTGGTGCGGGCCTCGATCTGCTCCTCGCTGGGCTGTGTCGAGGGCTTCTCAAGCGAGAGGTTGGTGTAGTCCTCAATCTCGAACTCCGGCTGCACCTCGACGGTTACGCCGAACGTCAGCGGCTTACCCTGCTCAAAGGCGATCTCTTCGTCAAAAGTAGGCTGGCCGATGGGATGGAGGCTTTGCTCCTTCACCGCCTCGTCGAACGTCGCCGTGACCAGCGATTCCTTGGCGTCCTCGCAGACCTGCTTCCCGAACTTGCTCTGCATCAGCCAGCGCGGGGCGTGGCCCTTGCGGAAACCGGGAACCGTAACCCCTTCGTTGAGCTGGCCGTAGGTCTTCTCAAGCTCTGCGTCCACGCGTTCGGACGGCACTTCGACCTTGAGGAGCTTTTTGCACGGGCCGACATCTTCGACTTGAACTTGCATCGGGTGAAACCTCGAATTCAGAGATAAACACGACCGCGCCCCGGAGGGCTTCCGAGCCAGGCACCGGGACGCGAAGGCCCTGCGCCACAGGGCTGAGTACGAATTGGAGCGGGCGAACGGATTCGAACCGTCGACATTCACGTTGGCAACGTGACGCTCTACCACTGAGCTACGCCCGCGCGGAGCACCCAGATTTCAATGCTGCGAATTATAGCAACCCCGATGGGCCTTGTCAACGCGGCTTTTGACTTTGCCGGGGGTAATAGGCAGACGCCCCCTCCCCTTGAAATCTGCCGGGCATCCGGTACACTTCACCGACGGCAGGCACCGGGCCTGTGCCGGACTTGATCTGTAGAACGGTCGGGGGCGCCCGTGGGCGACACCCCAAGCCGCTACATCAGAAAGAAAGGGGTTGCGATGATCCACCATCGGGATATTCAGCGGATACGCGAGCTGGCCGCGCAGGTCGCGGCGATCGCCCATCTGCCGGTTCAAGAAGAGAAGCGCGAGCTTTGGCGTCGGCTCAACGGGCTGCGGCCCGTCCGCCCGATGGTGATGATCGACCAGATTTGCTGGAACGAGATGAACCTCGACGACGAATTGACGCTGCGCTGCGAAGACGCCGAGTGCCGGGATTATGAGCAGCAACTGCGCATCACGCTGTACCGCTGGAAGCACCTGCCGGTGGACATGGTGGTCGAGCCGTTCATCGAGGTGCCCAAGGCCATCACCAACACCAAGTTCGGAATCTCCGTCGAAGACCACCGAGCGGTCACCGACGCGACCAGCGCGGTGGTGGGCCATCAATACACCAACCAGTTTCAGACCGAGGATGACCTCGAAAAAATCCAGACGCCCCGAATCAGCCACGACCCCGCCAAGACCGAGCGGCGAATGGAGGTCGCCCACCGGCTCTTCGACGGCCTGCTGGAGGTGCGAGCCACCGGGTGGATGCCCTATCTCTCGTTGTGGGACCCCATCGCCCAGTGGATGGGCGTCGAGAACGCCCTTTATACGATCATCGACAAGCCGGACTACATGCACCGAATGCTGCAACGGATGACCGACGGTTATCTGTGCATGCTGGATCAACTCGAAGAGCAAGGATTGTTGTGCCGGCCCCAAAGCCTTATCCACTGCACCGGGGCGTGGAGCGATGAATTGCCCGCCCCCGGCTATGACCCGGAGAAGCCGCGCACCCGCGACATCTGGATGTTCGGGCTGGCCCAGATGCTGGCCACCGTCTCCCCAGCGATGTTCAAGGAGTTCGAGGTGGACTACTCTCGCCGCCTCTGCGAGCGCTTTGGATTGGTTTATTACGGCTGCTGCGACCCACTGGATGGCCGGATGGCCGAGGTGAGGATGCTGCCCAACGTGCGCAAAATTTCGATGAGTCCGTGGACAAATCAAGAGCGTGGTGCCGCTGAGATCGGACGCGACTACGTCTTCTCCCGCAAGCCCAGCCCCGCCCTGCTGGCCACCACCCGGTTCGACGCCGATGCCGTCCGCGAGGATCTGACCACCACCCGCGACCTCTGCGATCGCAACGGCTGCCCGCTGGAGTTCATCCTCAAGGACCTCAGCACGGTGGCCTACGAACCGCAGCGGTTGTTCCAGTGGGCGGAGATTGCGATGGACGTCGCCTGCGGATAGCCCGTAGAGAGCGGGTCAGGTGCGAACCTGGCCGTGACCCCGGACGATAAATTTGTAGCTGGTCAGCTCGCGCAGCCCCATCGGTCCCCGGGCGTGAATCTTATCGGTCGAGATGCCGATTTCCGCGCCCATCCCGTATTCGCCGCCGTCGCTGAACCGCGTGGAGGCGTTGACCATCACCGAGGCCGAATCCACCTCGAGCAGGAATCGCTCCGCGGCCGCCGCGTTTTCCGTGACGATGGCGTCGGTATGAGCCGAGCCGTACCGCGTGATGTGCCGGACGGCGTCTTCGAGCGAATCGACCACCTTGACCGCCAGCACCAGGTCGAGGTATTCCTCGTACCAGTCGTCCTCGCTGGCGTGCTGCAGGTCGGGCATCAAGGAGCGCGACCGCTCGCAGCCGCGCACATCGACCGCCTCGTCGCGGAGGCGCGGCACGATGCGCGGCAGGAACTCGGAGGCGACGTTGACGTGAACCAGCAGCGTCTCCATCGCGTTGCAGACGCCCGGACGTTGCACCTTGGCGTTCATCACAATCGCCTCGGCCATCTTCAGGTCGGCATCGGCATCGACGTACACGTGGCAGACGCCCTTGTAATGTTTGATCACCGGGATTTTGGACTTCTCGACCACCGCGCGGATCAATCCCTCGCCGCCGCGTGGAATGACCAGGTGGATTTTCCCCTCCGCCCCCAGCAGGGCGTCGACCACCGCCCGGTCGGGCGTATCAATCAACTGCACCGCGTTCCGGTCCAGCCCCGCCGCCTCCAGCGCATCGGCCAGCACCCCGGCAATGGCGAGGTTGGAATGGAGCGACTCCTTCCCGCCGCGCAGGATGACCGCGTTGCCGGCCTTGATGCACAGGCCCGCCGCATCCGCGGTCACGTTGGGGCGTGATTCATAAATAATCAGGATGACCCCGATGGGCACACGGATGCGCTCGATGCTCAGCCCGTTGGGGCGTTCGACCCGCTCGAACACCTCGCCGACCGGATCGGTCAGGCCGATCATCGCCCGCAGGCCGTCGGCCATACCCTGAATACGCTTGTCGGTCAGCGTCAGCCGGTCGATCATCGCGGGCGACAGCCCCGCGGCCGCGTCGAGGTCTGCCCGATTCGCCTGCTTGAGCGCCTCGGCGTTCGTCAGCAGGCCGTCGGCCATCAGCCCAAGCGCACGATCCTTCACGTCCGACGACGCCAGAGCCAGCGTCCGCGACGCCGAGACCGCCTTGTCCGTTACCTGTTCAACGTAATGCATCATATCCATCGTTTTGATTCCCCCATTTCGGCGTTGCCCGGATTATATCCGAGCCGGCATCACCCTTCAACCCCCATGTCGGAATCAAGGCAATGCCCGGACTCCGGAAAACCGGGAAGCGGTTTGGTCAAATTGCTCAGTTTCGCTTGACTTCGCTCCATCAGTATAGCAACATGTCGCCGAAGATGCGCACGATAAAACTCACGATTGAATACGACGGCACCGCTTACGCGGGGTGGCAGGTGCAGCCCAACGGCACGAGCATCCAGGAATTGATGCAGGGCGCCATCGCGGCCATCACCGGCGACGCAGAGCCGGCGGTCATCGGCTCCGGGCGCACCGATGCGGGCGTCCACGCCGCCGGGCAGGTCGCCCATTTCAAAACGGACACCGCCATTCCCGCCGCGAATCTGGTGCATGCCCTCAATACGCAACTGCCCGACGATATCGCCGTCATCGATGCCGAGGACGCCCCCGACGATTTCCACGCGCGTTACTCGGCTCATTCCAAGACCTATCGCTATACCATCCTGAACCGGCCGGTGCGCAGCCCGCTCACCCGAAGGCGAAGCTATCATATCCGCTCGCCGCTGGATTTGAGCGCGATGCGGGCCGCGGCGAGCCTTATCCTCGGCGAACACGACTTCGCGGCGTTCCAGTCGAAGCCCAACGGAAAACCGTCTGTGCGGACAGTGTCCCGGCTGGAACTTATCGAGAAGGCCCCGTTCATCCACATCGAGATTTCCGCCAACGGCTTCCTTTATAATATGGTGCGGGCGATTGTCGGAACGCTGGTCGAGGTCGGGCTGGGGCGGCGCGACGCGGAGAGCGTCGCTGCGTTGATCGCCTCACGCGACCGTTCCGCAGCCGGGCCAACCGCGCCGCCACAGGGCCTGTGCCTGATGCGTGTGGAGTATTAAGTGATGATCACTGCCGGGGTTGATATCGGGTCGGTCGCCACCAAGGCGGCGGTGTTGTGCGACGGCGTGCTCGCCGGGCAGGCTCTGGTGCGGCGGGCCGTGGCGCCGGGGCAGGCGGCGGAAGAGGCGTTGAACACGGCCGCACGCGAGGCCGGCGTGGACCGGACGGATATCCGGCGGACCGCCGCCACGGGCTACGGACGGCGCAGCGTGGGTCTGGCCGACACGGTGCTCACCGAGATCACCGCCGCGGCGCGTGGGGCACATCACGCGGGCACGCCCGACGGGCCACCGCGACTGATCATCGACCTCGGCGGCCAAGACACCAAGGTCATTCTCACCGACCCCGACGGGGCGGTCCGAGACTTCGCGATGAACGACAAGTGCGCCGCGGGCACCGGGCGCTTTCTGGAGGTGATGGCCGGGGTGCTGGAGGTCTCGATGGAGCAGCTCGG
>CAZBCO010000219.1:0-6920 GCA_964490295.1 uncultured Planctomycetota bacterium | reverse complement strand
CATAAAATCCGAATACATCATCCATATTTTAGCAACCGTTGGCCGAGATGCAACCTTAAGGCGAACATGGGGTAATTCGTCGAGAGACAATAAGTGGATGATAACGGCCCTTCGCCTTACCCGGCGAGCCACTCGCCGAAGAGGGTGAGCGGGGTGGAGTCGGTGATGCGCACCTGGGCCAGCGTACCGGGTTCGAGCGTCACGCCGGGGGGCTTGGGGAACACCACGATGTCGTTACCCCGCGTGCGGCCGGTCAAGCGGTCGGCGTCGCGCTTGCTCCGGCCCTCGACGATGACCTCCAGCGTGCGGCCCCGCTTGCTCTGCTGAAGCTCGGTGCTGACCTCCTGCTGGATGGCCAGCAGGGTCTGGTTGCGCTCGGCTTTGACCTCCTGCGGCACGTCGTCGGTGAGGCGTTCGGCGGCCCGGGTGCCTTCGCGGGGCGAATACTTGAAGATGAAGGCCTGGTTGTATCGGGCGAAGCGCAGCAGGTCGGCGGTCTGCTCGAAATCGGCGTCGGTCTCGCCGGGAAAGCCGACAATGAAGTCGCCGGCCAGCTCGATGTCCGGCACGATGGCGCGGGCGGCGGCGACAATCTCGCGGTAGCGCTCGGCGGTGTAGCCCCGGTTCATCGCCTGCAGGATGCGCGTCGAGCCGGACTGGGCGGGCATATGCAGGTATTCGCAGACGCGGGGCAAGTCGGCCATCGCCCGCAGCAGCCGTTCGGAGATATCGCGCGGATGCGAGGTGATGAACCGCAGGCGGCGCAAGCCGGGCGTGGGGTCCAGGCGTTCCAACAGCGCCGCGAGGTCGGTCTCGCCGTGGCGATAGGCATCGACATTCTGCCCCAACAGCGTGATATCGACGCACCCGTCGTCGGCCAAGGCCCGAACCTCGGCCTCGATGGCCGCCGGGTCGCGGCTGGTCTCGCGGCCCCGCACATAGGGCACGATGCAATAGGTGCAAAACGAGTTGCAGCCGCGCAGGATGGAGACGAACGCCCGATACCGGTCGGGCCGCGCCCCGGGGGCACGCTCGAAGGTCATCGGCTCCTCGTCGGTGACGGCGAACCGCTCGCCGGTCGCACGGGCCTGCTCGACCAGCTCGGGCAGATGCAGGAACCGGCGCGTGCCGCAGACGATATCGAGATAGGGATAGCGCCGGAGCAACGCCTCGCCGTCCTTCTGGGCCATGCAGCCCATCAGCGCGAGCACCAGTTCGGGATGCTGTTGCTTGGCCTTTCGGAACCGTCCGAGGTTCGAGAGGGCGCGCTCTTCGGCATGCTGCCGGACGCTGCACGTGTTGATCACAATCGTCGCGGCCTCGGCGTCGTCCGGCGTCACGGCCACGCCGTGCCGGAGAAACTCGGCCGCGGCCAGCTCGCTGTCCAGCTTGTTCATCTGGCAGCCGAAGGTAAGGAAGCAGACTTGGTGCGGGTCGCGGTCGGGAGCTTTCACGCGTCGAATTGTCCGAGATGTTGGAGGGCTTGTTTGGCGGCGACATCGGGGTGGACGTCGGCCCCTGCGAGGTTGACCGTCAGCCAGCCGTCGTAGCCGATATCGTCCAACGCGGCGAACACCGCCGCGAAGTCGACCAGCCCGGTTCCGGGCACCACGATCTTGCCGTCGCCGTGGCGCGAGCAATCTTCCAGATGGACATGGCGAAGCTGCCCCCGGAGCCGGCGGATGGCCCCGCCAACGTCCTGGCCCGCGCTGCGCAGCCGGCCGGTGTTCAACGTCGCCCCGATGCGGTCGCTGCCGACGCGCTCCAGCACGTCGAGAATCTGCTCGGCGGTCTCCACCAGAAACCCATGCCGCGCGCCGAACAGCACGGGCGGGCAAGGGCGTTTCTTTTTGGCCTTCTTCGCCCCTTCCACCGCCAACCGCTTCAGCCCGGCCACGAACTGCTCGAGGGCCTGTTCGGGCGTCATCTCTTCCTGAAGCATGCCGGCGGGCATGGTCGAGAGGTGGGGTGCGCCGAGGTCGTTGGCCAACTGCCCGGCGTCGAGGGTGTGCATCAGGCGCTCCCCGCTGAGCACCGGGTCCGGCTCGATCCAGGAGGGCCGCATCTTGTCGCGCAGGGCCTCCATCGGCTCGGCGTTGATATTCGACACGGCCAGACGGTGCTTGGCCAGGGCACTGCGCACCGTGGCCCGGGCCTCGTCGTTCAGGTCAATCGGGTAGGCGTGCGGACGGTCTGCGAGAATCTCGATGCCGGTGTATCCGGCCAGGGCGGTGTGGCGTATGGCACGTACCAGCTCATACCGCTGATACGCTCCGGATGACAGAGCAAACTTTCTCACGTGGCGAAGCCTGTCGCCTCCAGAAGCAGGTAGGTCAACATCTTAGCGCCGGCGGCCACGTCGCGCAAGGAGATGTTTTCGGCCTCGTCGGGGGCTTGGGGCGGGCGGCCGGGACCGAAGACCACCACGTCGCGGTCGAGGAAAACCTCGGCGAAGAGCCGGGCATCGCCGTTGTGATTCCATCCGAGGGCCGGCGGGACGCCGATGCCGGCCCGCTTGCAGCTCTCCACCGCGTAAACGCCCAGCTCGCAGTCGGCGGGCCGGGCGAAGGCGTTGCGGCTCCGGCTCTCGAACGAGACCTCGACCACCGGGTGAGGCTCCAAGCCGGCCTGCTCGCAGAACACCCGTTGCGCCTGGGTCACCGCGTCGGTCAGGCGCCGCTGAACCGTGGTCAGCCGGTGCGCCGGAGAGAAGCACAGGGTGCCTTCCAGCACGAGGCTCTCGGCCTGATGGCCCGCCAACCGCACCACGAGGCTGCGCCCCGCAGCTCGGAGTTGGGACAGCTCCCGCAGCACATACGCGGCCCGGAACGCCGCACCGGGTTGCTCTGCGGCGGATTCCGAGCGAATCGCCAGCCGAAGCGGTTCGCCTTCCGGGGCATCCAGGGAGCAAGCCGCGGCAGGCTCGCCGGGATGGGCCTCGCGGTAGAGTGACTCGGCTCGCTCGACGGCCTGCTCGATCTCTTCCATCGGCACGTCGCCGTACTGCACCTCCAGGACGACCTCATCGCAGGGTGCGTCGGGTTGGGTGCCGAACGGGCCGATCACGCCGAGATGATGAAGCAGAGCAGGCCGGGGGAACAGCGGATGATCGCCTTCGTCCTCCAAGGTTTGCACCTCGGCTTCCAGGGCGAGCACCACCGCAGCGGCCTGTTCCGCCGCGTCGTCCGGCGGGGCATGCAGCCGAACGCGGTATCCCAGCTCGCCGCGATGGGCGGTGTGAACGCGCAGGTCGGTGCCTTCGCAGACCACCACGCCGTCGAAACTGAACGGGTCGTGCAGGGCGAGCGACAACGAGCCATTCCCGCCGGGGTGGCGGTCAATCACAAACTGGGCGCACAGGTCGTTGCGCAGGCGGAGGTGACGGGCCTGGTGCAGATGACGCAGCAGGCGCAGCGCGGCGACCACCATCACCGCCGGCCCCTTGTCGGCGACGGCCCCGGTGCCGGAGACCACGTCCCCGGCCCGTGCCGGCGGCCGGTGCGGAGCCTGGGTATCGATGTGGGCGTTGAGCGCCAGCCGAAGCGAGCGCAGGCGCACCGGCGGCTCGCCCTCTTCCTCGTCGTCTTCCGGGCCGGGCGTCGGCTCCGGCGGCGGGGGAAGCGTTTCGTGCAGCAGCGTGGCGGTCAGGTTGGAGCGCTCCGCATATACCCGCCCCACCGGCTCGTCCGAACCATAGGCGGGCGGGGTAAACAACTCGTCGTCGGCGACATCAGGCTCGACCGGATGGTACTCGATGCGGAGGGCCTCGCCCCAGGTCTCGCGGAGCGCGCGCTCGATTTGATCCAGGCATCGGCGCTCGCTCTCCCGCACGGCGGACAGGTCGGCGCGGGAGGTGGTGTCCACCTCGAGCAAGCCGGTCAGCAGGCCGGCGATCTCCTCCAGAAAGGCCTCGGACCCGGCCACCCGGTCGATCTCGGCGATCAGGTCGTCGGGAATCGGGTGGGCCGCCATGCGGGCACGGATGGTCCGCGCCACGCGGTTGCGCTCGTCGGCCCGGACGGTCTCGTCAATGCTGCGGGTAAAGGCGATATCGCGCTCGACCGATTCATCGAGGTGAAAGGAGAGCACCGGGGTGTACTTCATGTCGATCTGCTGGCCGACGCGGCTCTGGATATAGCCGCGAGCGCTCTCCAAAGCCCGCTGGGCGGTGCGCTTCTGCGCGTCCGAGCCTAACACCGAGAAGCCGACACGAGCGCTCTTCAGGTCGGCGGAGACATCCACATCGACAATGGTGATGAAGCCCGCGCGCGGGTCGCTCAGCTCGTGGACGATGACCTTGCTGAGCAGGCCCTTGATTTGCTGGGCAACACGTTGCAGTCGAATCTTGGCCATCGCTCAGAGCATCTCCATATCGTAGGTAATCAGTTCCGCATCGCGCGTGGTCGCGGCCAGGTGGACAATCTTGGCCAGGACGGATTGGACGTAATCACTGTCGTTGGCGACAAAGGCGACACCCAGCTCGGCGCTCTGGTAGGCCTCCAGCGCTCCCACCTCGGCGATGGACGCCTTGAAGCGGGCCTGGACGCGATCCTTGATGCTCTTCACCGTGCGACGCTTATCCTTCAACGACCGGGCGCCGCGCACCATCAGCCGCAACCGAAGCGTCCCGACAACCATCTGTGCATCGTGGCTCATGGCGACCAGGGGGCTAGAGCGTCCGGGCGATCTCCTCGACCCGATAGGCCTCGATCACATCGCCTTCCTTGATATCATCGTAGTTCTCGACCTTGATGCCGCATTCGGTGCCGGCCTGGACCTGCCGGACGTCGTCCTTGACGCGCCGGAGCGATTCGATCGCCCCGTTGTCCTTGATCACAATGCCGTCGCGGGCCACGCGCACCCGGGCATCCCTGGCGATCATCCCGTCCGTCACCTGGCATCCGGCGATGTTGCCGACGCGCGAATGGCGGAATATCTGGAGCACCTCGGCGTGCCCGATGATCGTCTCGCGCCGCTCCGGCTTCAACAGGCCGCTGAGGGCCGCGCGCATGTCGTCAACCGGCTGGAAGATAATCTGGTAGCACCGCAGGTCGACCTTCTTCTGCTCGGCGAGCTGCCGGGCGCGGCCTTCGGCCACCACGCGGAAACCGATGATGATCGCATCGGAGGCATCGGCCAGCAACACGTCCGACTCGTTAATCGCACCGACGGCGGCGTGCAGAATGGTAATCTTCACCTCGTCGGTGGACAAGGCGTTGAGCTTGTCTTTCAGCGGTTCAAGCGACCCGTCCACGTCGGCCTTGAGGATGACCCGCACCTCGGCGATCCGGCCGGCGGTGAGCGTGCCGAAGAGGTTTTCGAGGGTCACGTGGGTGCGCTCGATGAGGCTGGCCTGGCGGGCGCGCTGCTCGCGCAGCTGGGCCACCTCGCGGGCCTTGGCCAGGTCCTCGACCGCCAGCACCTTGTCGCTGGCTTCGGGGACGCCGTTCAGGCCGGAAATCTGCACCGGAATCGACGGGCCGGCCTCTTGCAGATTCGTCCCGCGTTCGTCCTGCATCGAGCGAACACGCCCGTAGGTCGCCCCGGCCAGGATCACGTCGCCGACACGAAGGGTGCCCTCCTGCACCAGCACGGTGGCCACCGCGCCGCGGCCCTCGGCCAGGTGGCCTTCGAGCACCACACCGGTCGCCGCCTTGTTCGGGTTGGCCTTGAGGTCCTTCAGCTCGGCGACCAGCAGGGCCATTTCCAACAGGTCGTCGATGCCCTGGCCGGTTGCGGCCGAGACCTCGACGCAGGGGACGTCGCCGCCCCATTCTTCGATTTCCAGCCCGGCGGCGGCGAGCTGCGGCTTGACGCGCTCCGGGTCCGCACCCGGCAGGTCGATCTTGTTGAGCGCGACCACCACCGGAACCCCGGCGGCCTTGGCATGGGAGATGGCCTCTTCGGTCTGCGGCATCACGCCGTCGTCGGCAGCGACCACCAGGATGAGCACATCGGTGCACTGGGCGCCGCGGGCTCGCATCGCGGTGAAGGCCTCGTGGCCCGGCGTATCGAGGAAGGTGACATGCCGCCCGCTCTGGGTCCGGACGTGGTAGGCCCCGATATGCTGCGTGATGCCCCCGGTCTCCATCCCGGCGACGTTCGCCTCGCGGATACGGTCCAGCAGCGAGGTCTTGCCGTGGTCGACGTGGCCCAGCATGGCCATCACCGGGTGGCGGGGCTTCAGGTCTTCGGATCGCTCGGCCTCGGCCTCGCGCTCGACTTCTTCTTCCAGGCTTTCCTGCTCGCGGATGGTGATCTCCCACCCGTGCTCTATCGCGATCATCTCGGCCAGCTCGCTGGCGATGGGGGCGTTGATCGTGGCGGTCACGCCGTTGGCCATCAGAGCGGCAATGATCTCGTTGACCTTGACGCCGATGGCGGCGGACAGGTCGCGCACCGTGACGGGGAAGGTGAGCGTGGCCCGACGTTCTTCGGGCGGCACCTCGCGGGCCGGGGCGGGGGCGGCCTTGCCGCCGTAGCGCTTGCGGCGCCCGTAGGGCTGGGGGCCGCGGCTGCGGCGCTGATAGTCCACGCCGGTGCCGGCCACGGTGTTCATGTACATACCGCCCACGGTGAAATCGGTGAAGGTCATGCCGCCCGGTTCCTTCCCGTGGCCCTTGGTGCGTCGCCGCTTGAGATTATCCGCCTCTTCTTCCTGCTTGGTGCGCTTCTTGCCCTTGTGGCGGGAGTCGCGGCGGCCTTCTTTGACGTCATCGGGCGGCGGGACGACGGGCGGTTCCTGGCCCGGCCTGGGGGGGCGGCGGTCGGTCCGCGGCGGACGGGTGTCTCGCGAGGGTGCTCCCTCGCGGCGGGGCTCCCCCTCGCGTGCAGGGCGACTCTCGCGGCGGGGTTCTCCCTCACGTGCGGGGCGGCTCTCGCGCTCCTGGGTTGGCCTCGGCGGCGGCGCCGGGCGGCGG
>CAZBCO010000218.1:0-3219 GCA_964490295.1 uncultured Planctomycetota bacterium | reverse complement strand
CGCAAGGCCCGGTGGGTGTCCGGCGAGAGCCGGACAATGATGGGGCGGCTGGTTTCGGTGTCGCCGGTCGATACTGACATGGTTCCATTCCTTTCATTCAGATGTCCAAAGCGGCCGGGCCGACCATCGGCCCCGAGCCCTCACGGGGATTATCCCAATAATAGATAGCACCGGAATACAGAGGCGTCAAGAGATATTCTTTATCAATGATAATCTTTTTTCGAGAGGCCGGATGCGGGGCCGTCCGGAGCCTCTCTGACAAACGCAGATTCCAGAAACTGCCGTCGGGCATCCAGACGAGCGACGCATGGCAGAAGCCTCGCCTCTTCGGCCTGACGCGCGACCCCGTTCGCACCGGTTGGAGGCGATGGGGGGCGGAGGCCGCGCCTTGCCGAACGGTGAGGAAGCTCGCCTGGGGCCTGTTGGAGCGGCCCCGCTCTCCCCACACTCCGAAGACGAAGACCGGAGAACCCAAGAGGCCGGAGAGGCCATTCCACAGAACATTCGGGACTTGACTCCCTATGGGATTCCCCAAGAGCAAATCCCGCTCACTCCTACCGGCAAGGCTGATAGCCGAGCGAACCTCTTTGCTCCATCCGGCTGCTCCAACTATGCCGAACCCAGGCATCGACCTTGTTGGTATGGTATATGCTTGAGGACTGCACCATCGAATAAACAAACAAACTCAAAGCATTACGTAACTCCTTGATAGCTAAATAAATGCGTCGGGGTTAAGCCCCAATGCCTTTGCCGAACCGGGCGACGGCCGTCGGCTCAATGGCCTCAGGCCATCGCCGCGGGCCGACGCTGCTTGCTGGACGCGTCATCGTCACGCCGCTCCGAGCGACGTTGAGCCATCACGCTCTTTCGACGATGCCGGAAATCCAACTTGGGCAGCCCGTGTTGCTGCCGCCAGTAGTTGAGCGCCTTGGTGACCGTGTTCCGATCCGCGCCCACACGCTTGGCAATGTCCTCGATGAGCAACGAATCATCCTCGGCGAGTCGGCCCACTTCTTCAGCAATCTGTTCAAATTTGTGGACCGGTCCCTGCTTGAGCCGCTCACGCCGTCCCCGATGGTCGGGGCCGGGCAGGCCGCGCGAATGATACCAATGCCGCAGGGCCTTGGTCAGCGTGTAATTGCCGACGCCCAATTTCTTGGCTATCCTTGCCATCGTCCAGTTCTGGTCATAAAGCTCCTTCACCTTGTCGGCGATCTGTTCGTGCCTGAGCGGCCTCCGCAAATCAATGGTAATCTCATCGACCGCATCCTCATTCACCTGAGCACCAAAATGCCCCAGCAGATACGGCAGCAATCCAGAACGCATCTTCAGCCTGGGCCAGCCGCGCTGGCGCTTGCGTTCGCCTGCCTGCGAGACCAGAATCTCGCCACCGGTGAGAGCGGTCACCACGCGGTACACGTCGGCGGCCTCTTGCGATTCGGCACTCAGCGCACCGCGGAAGAGAATTTCGGTAAGCTCCTGCATCAAGGCCTTCACCTCGTCCACCTTCGGAACGCGCAAGGGCTGCCTCATCGCCGCTTTGAGAGTCTCAAGCTCAAGATCAAGATCGGCTCGACGCCCTCGGGCGTCTTTAACCGCCCGGGCACTCTCCGCCTTATCCACCGCGGTCTCGCCGGAGTTCGCCAGGATGAACTCAATGCGATCGGTTAATTTCTGTCGTGCCCGCTGGAGTTGATCGAGACGTGACGTGTCCGGCTGCTGCATGTCGCGTGCTTGAGCTTGGCACTCGGCCACCGTAAGCTCGACCAGTTCGCTGGAGCCTTGAATCAGCTCGGCCAGCTTGTTGCAAACCATCATCTGTGCCTTCTCGCGGTGGAGTATGGAGACCAAATCCGGCTCACGCTTTTTCTTGCATTCCGGACAGGTTTGGTAAATCCCGCTGGTGCCGGTCACCACCAACGGGACACGATGGACTTCGCAGCGGAACAAGGGGCTCAGGCACCTCGGATGCTTCTTCTTGTTGCTCACCTTGGCCCTTCTGCCAACGCGCTCTCGATAATTCGCAAGCTGTTTTTGTGCCGCCGCCCATTGGACATCATCGATGATGCAGAGTTCATCGTAATGCACCGTTCGCAACGGCTTTTCGCGCTTGACACCGCATTTGTAGCGCCGATCCACGATTACGGCCTTGGTGTCTCCGTAACTCCAATCCCCCCGGTACCTGGGGTTCCCGAGCATGCGACGGACGATGGCGTAGCTCCAGCAATGGACCCGACGGTTGCCCCGCACAGGAGCTCCGCAGGCATTCAGGTCTTTCACGATACGGACGATCGGCCGTCGCTCCTCAGTAAACCACTTAAAGATCGTCCTGACCCAGGTGGCCTCTTCCTGGTCGATTACAAGTCGGCAGCGTTGTCGTCCGCTCTTCGTCTCGACCCCAGCCACGGGCTCGCCCCTGTAGCCATAGGTAATGGTGCCGAAGACGAACCTGCCCAGCAACAAGGTCTCCTGCGCGGTGCGGATGTGGTTGGAGAGGCTGCGGGCATACCATTCGTCAATCATGGCACGCATTTGGAAGAATTGCTCGGACCGGTCGTCATCGCAAAGCTCCTCGTTCTCCGAGGCGAGAACCAGCGTGATATTGTAGCGTCGCACCACATCCCAAAAAGTCAGTGCCTCGCTGAGATTCCTGAACATCCGCGAGAGGCTGAAGCCGATGACCGCCCGGATATTGCCCGCCTGAACGCGTGCTTTCACGGCCTCCCAGCCCGGTCGACTTGCCAGTTGGCCCGTCTCACGGTCGTAGAAAATATCCTCATCCGCAAGAACGATATTCCGCTTGGCGGCGGCCTCACGGCAAACCCGGAGTTGGTCATCCAGGCTGTTCTGCATCTGCGTCGATTGGCGGAGGTAGATGACGGCACGACCGCCGGAGCATGCGGACGAGGCTCCCGGAATAGTGACCGGCAGATCGGATGATGCCGGGCGGAGAGCACTTGCTCTTACGCCGGCACTGTCCTTTTTTTGTCCTTGTAGCACTCCCAGATCATCGGAATCAGGCGGTAACAACCGGAAACAACCGGAAGTCTTAAAATCTTGCCCGTCAACGCCTTGTGCCGTATCTTCTTGGCACACAAGGGGTTGCGTTGCATCGGCGTCTCGAATCCCGCCCTCTCCGCCAGATGCATTAGAACAAACCGAAATGGCCTCTTGCGGCGTTCCGTGCTGGTTTCCGCCGCATTGATCTGATTCAGTGAA
>CAZBCO010000217.1:0-4783 GCA_964490295.1 uncultured Planctomycetota bacterium | reverse complement strand
TCGGCCCGCGTGACCTGGCAGGCGGACGAGGCGGCGGGCATCAGCGGCTGGATGGTCGAAACCTCGCTGTTCTCCTCGCTGCCGGGCCGGGTGAGCTGGGTCACCACGGCCAAACCCGGCGAGCGCGAGGTGACGCTCTCCGGCCTCAAACCCGGCCGCATCTACAACGTTCGCGTCTATCCCTTCATCCGAAAGGGCAAGACCGCCCAGCGTGCCCCGGTGAGCGGCCGCTCGACCGCGACGCTGCGCGTGGGGACGCCCGCCGCCGAGGCCCTGCCCGCTCCGTCGGGCCTGGTCGCCGTGGCCGATGAGACGCGCGTGCGGGTGATGTGGGAGCCGGCCGAGGCTTTGAACGTCGCGGGTTATGAAATCCTGCGTCAAGCCCCCGGCGAGGAGGCCGCGACGCCCTACGCCCGATTGACGCTCGCCCCCAATGCCCCGCGGGTCGCCCTGCTGGCCGGCGGCGGCAACCTCCGCGCGGCGGGCGAGGCCACGCTGCTCGATACGAAGGTGGAGTCCGGCAAGGTCTATCAGTACGCCGTGCGGGCCTTCACCTCGGACCAGCCGGCCCGGCTTTCGCCGGCCTCCAAGGCCGTCACCGTTCGGACCGACCCCTTCGATCTGAAGCCGGAGCATGTCCTGTTTGTGATCAACGCGGCCCATCCCCCGGCGCAGACCATCGCCCTGAACTACGCCCGTGCTCGCGGCATCGCCAAGCCCAGAGCGGTCACCGTCAACACCCCGGTGGCCACCGAGATCAGCCGGGCGGCGTTCGAGAAGGACGTGCTCGCCCCGGTCAGCGATGCCCTGACGCGCGGGCCGGAGGTGACCGTGCTGCTGGTGGTGCGCGGCCTGCCCATCCGCATCCGCGAGGACAGTAAAAATCCGATACGCTATCACGGCTGGCGGCGCGGCTCGACCGACGACGAGCTGGCGCTGGCCCGGTTCGAGGATGTCTCGCCGGAGGGGCGGCTGCGCAATCCGCTTTACGGGCGCACCACGCCCCTCACGCCCGTCGACCGGATTCTCGCGGTGTGTCGGCTCGATGGGCCGAGCGACGAGATCGCCAACCAACTGGTCTTGCGAGCCATGTCGGCGGAACAGCGCGGCGTCGAGGGCATCGCTTTCTTCGACGCGGGCGGGCCTTACCCGATGGGCGACCGGAGCATTTTGGCCGCTTCCCAACTGATGAAGCAGGACGGGCGGATGGAGGTGCAGACCGACGAGGCCAAGGCCGTGGTGGACCTCTCGACCCTCCCCAGGAAGGTCGGCTTCTACTACGGTTGGTATGCCGGGCGGTTCAAGGCCAAGGAGGCGACGTTCCGGTTCGGACGCGGGGCGGTGGGTGCCCATCTGCACTCCTTCGCCGCCCACTCGCTGGACGCCAAGCGCAACTGGGTCGGGCCGATGCTGGCCCACGGGGTGACCGCGACGCTCGGCCCGGTCGATGAGCCGCTGCTCGACGGGTTCCCCACCGCCGACGCCCTGGTCAAAGCCCTGCTGGCCGGGCGGACCTTCGGCGAGGCGGCGCTCTATGCCAACCGCTACCTGAGCTGGATGAGCATCCACCTCGGCGACCCGCTCTACCGGCCGTTCAAGGCTCCGGACCCGGCGGCGCCGTGATGTCGAATCGGCCCCGCCGCTCTGTCACCACCTCCCAGCCGTTCGGCGCGGCCCTCAGCGTGACGGTGCCCGCTTCGCCGGTGTGGAATGTGGGAATGCCGCTCCACGCGTTGGCGGCCGGGCCTCTCAAGCGGCGGGCACCGGCACTGACCACCGCGACGGCCGGGGCGACTCTCTCTATGAACTCCGCCAGCACCGGCTCCGGCGAGCCGTGATGTGGGACATAAAGCGCCCCGGCACGCAATTCGGGGTATTGAGCCATCAGCCCGGCCATACCCACCCGCTCGATATCTCCGGTCAACAGCAATCGCCGCCCGTCCGCGGTCACCTGGGCCACCAGCGAGTTCTCGTTGGCCGAGCTTGACCGCCAGGGCGACGGCCCCTTCGGCGGCCAGAGGAACCGGACGCCCATCCCGCCCAGCGTCAGCCCGTCGCCGCCGCCCACCTCGCGGAAGGGCACGCCGCGCTGTCGAAACGCCTCCATCAGCGCCGCGCCGTTCTTGTTCGCCGCGAAGCTGTCGTTCGTCACCACCAGCCCGACGGGGAAGCGGTCCATCAGCGAGAGCACGCCGTTGATGTGGTCGGAGTCCGTGTGGGAGAGCATCAGCACATCGATCCGCTTGACGCCCATCGCCCAGAGCTGCCCGGCGACGGGGCCGCTGCCCACGTCATACGTCGCCCACGGCTCCCCGGAGCCGCAATCGTAGATCATCGTCTGCCGCCCTTGGGTCATAACCACCGCCGTCCCGTGACCCACGTCGACCACCGTCGCGGTGAACTCCGATCCAGGCCCCGACAGCACCTGCACCATGAGATAGGCGCACAACACCCCCACCGGCGCGGCCAGCGCACGGGCGGTCGGCAGCCGCCAGACCTTTCGCGCGGCCACCACCAGCAGCGCGCCGTAAAACGCCACCACCCACGCCGGATGCGGCGGGGCCACAAAGGCGTGGCCGTAGCGCCAATCGCCCGCCAAACCCACCACCCCAACGAACCCCTCCGCCACCCCGTTCAACAGCATCGCCAACAGCGGCGCGACGGTCGGCACCACCGCCGCCGTGGCCAGAAACAGGAACCCCAGCGAAATCAACACCCCGATCAGCGGCGCCAGCAGAGCGGTGGCCAGAATCGACACCGGCGTCACGATGTGAAAATAGTACGCCTGAAGCGGCGTGACCGCGAGCGTCGCCGCGGTACACACCGCCAGCGTCGCCGCCAGACGACGGCCCCAGCGCTCCCGCCGCCGCTGCCAACGGCTCTTCAGATGCGGATCCACCAGACGATCCAGCTCCCCCGGCGAACGCCGCCAGGCCACCGCCAACTCCGGGGCGAAAACCAGAATCCCGGACACCGCCACAAAGGTGAGCTGAAAGCCCGCCTCGAACAACTGGTGCGGAGCCGCCACCAGGATCACCAGCGCGGCCGCCGCCATCGTGTTCAGGCCGTCCCGGGTGAAGCGCCAGGCCGCCCCGAGCTCGAACATCACGATCATCAGCATCGCCCGAAGCGTCGCGGGACGAAGCCCGGTGAGGAACGCATAAGCCACCACCACGCCCAGCACCACCGCCCGCCGGGGCCAACGCTCCAGCGTCAACAGCCGACACAGCCCAACCATCACCAGATACACGATGCCCACATGAAGCCCCGAAATGGCCAGCACATGAGTCGTCCCGCTGCGATTGAACCGCCGGGTCATCTCCCGCCCCATCCGCTCGCGGTCGCCCAGCAGCACCGCCTTCATCACCGTCCCCGCCTCCGGCGAGCAATAGGCGTCGATCAACCCCCGGAAATGCTGCTTCGCCGCATAGAGCATCCGCAACAGCGATCCGGGATGCTCCTCCAACACCCGCACCGCCGCCGGAGAGGCCGCCGACATCCGAGCCGAAACGCCCTGCGAACCCGCGTAACGGTCCGTCCGCCCCGACGGCGTCAACGGAGCCAGCCAGCCGAAGACGCTCACCCGGTCGCCGTGGCCCACACGAGGCAGCGTCCCGTAAACGCTCACATTCACCGTGCCGTCCGCCTCAACCGTCTGCCCGTTCGACGCGACCGTCTCCACATCCAGGCGGAAGTGGCTCAGCATCAAGGGTTTAATGTCGTCCGAATCGAGCAGCCGCGCCACCGGCCGCACCGTCGGCTCCCCGGACAGCCTTCCCGTCGCCCGGCAGAGCGTTCGACCGCTTGCCAGAGAGCGGGCCAGGCCGGAACGCACCCGCCGCCCCTCAGCAGGCCCCATCGACACCGCCCAGTTCGTTATCCCCGCCGCCGACACCAGCAGCAAGACCAGCACGTCCTTCATCCCAGGCCGAAGCCAGCGGGAAAAAACCAGCAGACACGCCAGAGCCGTGCCGCCAAGGGCCGCACCGCAGGCGGCCGGAAGCCGCAGCCACGCCGCCGCGAGTATTCCCGCCGCGAAAGCAACAGCCGCACTGATCAGCGGACGGTGCCGCATCGGCCCCTCCCAGAATGTATACCAACGGACGGCCGTCTCAAGGCGAGCGATCCTCCCATCAACAAAACCCAAATCCGGCGTGCGATTGTACCTCATCCCACCGCTGCCCGGTAGTGGAAACCCGGTTGGCTCTGCAAAAAATAAGGCATCGCCACCCCCACCGCACCGAGCCGCCATGTTGCTTTATCGCAACAAAACGCTCATTTCGGTGTTGCGAAAATAAGACTTGTTTATCTGGCATACATGCAATGACTTACAACGATATCGCCGCATGTCCGGCCAAAACGCGCATGGAAAAAACAACATGGCCCGATGAACGGCTCCGAGCAAATCACCTCTCAAATAGCTATAAAACAAGAGCTTATGACTTTTTTTGAACTTTCCGTGATTTCGGGCATGGAATTTGCTGTAAATGACTCCTGGAAAGCAAGTCGCGTTGCGGAAGGTCGCAAGGCGGCGCATATATCGTCCGCGCACGGCCCGCGCTTTGCGGTGCCCGGTGGCCCGTTCCACGACGGTGGCGGCCGCCTCGGCCCTTGGAGTGCGCCGGTACGACGCCGCTTTTGTGGTGAAGAAGCCGTTCACCGCAGAGGACGCGGAGGACGCAGAGGCTTTTGTGGCACGGGCGTCCCGCCCGTGATTGGAATGTAGCACGGCTGTCCCAGCCGTGAATGAGGATCAGGAGGCACGGGCAGGATGCCCGTGCGA
>CAZBCO010000216.1:0-3834 GCA_964490295.1 uncultured Planctomycetota bacterium | reverse complement strand
CTCGCGCGTGCCAAGCTCATCCGCGAACCGCTCGGTGAACGCCGGATGCGCCAGCACACCGTAAACGTAGGCCAGAAAGTCCTCCGGCGTCACGGCCCGGCCGTATGTTGCGCCGAGCAGGTCCAGCAGCCCCGGCAGAATGTTCGGCTCTTCGCCCGCCGCATCGCGGTAAAGGGGAACGGCGTCCTTGCCGCCATATGACCCTTTGAAATGGTGGAAGTCAGGGACGTAGATGCTGGTGGTAAGCGCGGGGCCACTACCGAGCACTTGCCACAATTGGCTTGTGACGAATACCTGTTCGGACCGTATCGGATCGCCGGCTACTTCCCATAGAACCGGCTTCATAACATCGCCGATTCGACTATCAGCAATCACGTACTGACGGTCAAAGGACCGGAAGGCGTAGCGGACGATTTCAGGACACGGCTCATTCTTCGCCAAGCGGGCAATCGGCTTCGCCCTTTTCTGTGAAGCAAGCAGCGGGACACAAGACTTGTCAACTTGCCTGTCTCGGCTTTCCTTGAACGCAACGGAACGGTCCGGGGCCGTCAACAGGGAGCACCAGCGCGCTTCCAACGTGGCGGCGTCCGTGGCAATCGGCCACGGTCTAAAAAGCTGCGAGCCGGAATGCTGCCAAGGAAACAGGTCCAGAATGGCAGGCCAGATGAAGTATCCACCTGCGCCGGCCGGTAGGAAGGCGGCTGGCCAATCGTCGGGACAGTCTTCCCATTTCAGCGAAGCGAAATCCGTCACGGCGTCCAGCGCCTTCAGCTTGGCATCGCGTGTGCCGTCCACCATCGCGGCGTAGCGGACTTTGGCTGGCGTGGAGATGTCTGCATCGCCGCGGCGGAAGGCGACGGCGATGGCGACAGGAGTTTGAATGGCGAAGACATTTTCGTCCTTCCTTCCACCCCGGTTTTCGCCGCCCAAATTGAGAACCCAAATTTCGTCGCACAATCGGCGCATGTGTTCTCGCATCCCGCAGAAGGCGTCGCCGAACAAGTAGCTTGACGCGGAGATGAAGCTGACCACGCCCGGCCCGGCGGCGGTCTTGGTCTCAAAAACCTTCCACAGTGCCCAACGCCAGAAGTAAACATACAGGTTGTAAAGCCACTTCGCATGGACGCCGTGTCCGCCGTCTATCACCGGGGCCAAGAAATCGCCGAAGATAGCGCCTGACCCGTCGCCATTCTCCCCCCAACGCACCCAATGCCCCGTTCGGGCTCGGCTTTCCGGGTCGTCGGCATTGGCGGCCTCGTGGCGGTCGTAGGGCGGATTGCCGAGACAGACGATGACCGGCACTTCGGCCTTGACCTTGAGGGCCTTGGCGTGCTGCTCGGCGATGGGCTTGAGATAGAAGGGCAACGCGGGCGGCGGGGTGTTGGGGCCTTCGAGCGTATCGGTCAGGTAGATATGACTTCCGCCGTCGGGCAGGGTCGCGCCCCGGTCGGCGAGCGCTCGGCTGACGCGCAGCTCGGTGACGGCGAAGGGGCCGACCATCAGCTCGAAGCCGTAGAGGTTGTCGGCCAGCGCCGAGGCCTGCCCCGGCACCGCGCCCGGCCCCTGTTGCTCTTGCACCTTGCCCAGGGCGTGATCGATGACGCCGAGCAGATAGGTTCCCGTGCCGGTGGCGGGGTCCAGCGTGACCACGCCGGGGTCGGCGAAGCCCAGCGGCTTGCCCAGCCGGTGGGTCAGCAGATCGTCAATCAAGCGGACCTGGGCGCGCACCACTTCCACCGGGGTGTAGTAGGCTCCGGCGTCCTTCCGCAGCTTGGGGTCATAGGCGGCAAGAAAGTCCTCGTAGAAAAAGAGCCACGGGTCGCTGTGGTCGTCTTGGGCTTTCAACACGCCTTGCGGCACTTCGCCGACGACACGGAGCAGCAGATTGAGCGAGGCGGAGATTTCAGCCTGCGCGTTGGGGTCGGTGAGGACGTGCAGGGCGCGGGAGAGCAGGCTGTGCCCGGCGGCCAGGGCATTCTCGGCGGTCGTCAGCGTCAGGGGGTTGGCCCGTTCGGTGCGTGCCAGCAGCAGGGCGAAGGTCACGGTCTGGGCGTAGGCGTCGGCGAACTGTTCGTCGCTGGCGTCGGGGAAGAGCAGTTGCCGCCAGTCCCCGGCGAGATGCACCAGCGGCGAGCGCGGGTCGTGGAGCGCTTCGGTCACCTCGTCGCGCAGCATGCGGCAGAGCGGGGCGAGCAGATCGGCGAGGTCTTTGACCTTCTTGGGGATGATCGGCTGCCAGGCGAGGAAGTCGGCCAGCAAGGCCCAGACGGCGTTCGCGTTCTGCGGGCTGACGGCCTTCTTGCCGTCGGAGATGAGGTCGCCGTCGAGGCGCACGATGCGGCCCTGACGCTCCCCGTTGCGATACAAAGCCCACTCCTGGCCGTCACAGTACAACAGGTTCGGAATGGCTTGGAAGCGTTTCCATTGGTCGCGGTTGTGGCCGGTGAAGCGCGACGGATTCGCCCCGACACCGGGGGCTTTGAGCTCGACATAGCCGACCAGCAGGTCCGGGGAGTGGACGGCATAGTCCGGCCTGCCGATGCGGTCCAGCCGGGCTTCGCCGGTGCAGATGACCGGGACGTGGCGCGCCTCGCCGACCGCGGCCATCAGCGCCTCGAAGGGGGCGCGAACCTGGTCTTCGGGTTCTCCGGCGGTCAGCGTGTTCATCTTGGCGGTGATGCTGTCGGCGAAGGTTTGCAGGGCGTCGAGGAGCATCGGATCTGCGGGCACGTCGTGGGCCTCCCGGAATAGGTGACGGGACTATGATACGGCGGCGGGGCGGGCGGCGCAAGCGTCAAGCCGGCGGCGAAAGGGTTTGTGCCGCGGGCATGGTCTGCATGGTCATCACTTCTCTTCGGGTGGTTCTTCGACTTCGTTGCCGTCTTCGGGCACGGAAATCGCGGTCAAGACGTAATGGTCGGAGCTGCTGGTGGCCAGCCACAGTGTGCCGTCCGCCCCGGCCTCCAGGCCGGTGGCTCCGGCGGTGGGTATGTCGCGCCGGAACACGGCCGCCTCGTCAATCTTCCCGTCGGCTTTTCGCAGTCGGCGCAGGCCGTCGCGGCAGGCGACCCATACCTCGCCCGGCTTCCGCTCACATAACGGCGTGCGCTCGTCCACCGTCGGCAAGGCCACGGTCACCACCTGGTCGGTCGCTCCGTCCACGACATGGTATCCGATGCCGGGGCGGCAGAGCCAGACGCTTCCGGAGGCGTCGGCGAGCACCGGGGTGCCTTCGGTCCGCACCGCCTCGACCCGTGTCCCGGTGTGGCGGTAGGCCCGGTTTCCCGGCGTCCCGTGCCAGAATCGCCCGGCTCGGTCCACGACCCGGCGTTCGAGCAGGTTGAGAGCCGCGGCAGGTTTGGGGCAGGGGGTGGCCTGCCATTGGGGGCCGCCGCATTGCAGGTGCCAGGCCTGCCCCGGCACACGGGCGAAGAGCAGCGTCCGCCCGTTGTCGTATCGGGCAAACAGCGCCATCCAGGGGAACGCCGCTTCGGGTCGCGGCAAGGTCGCCCCGACATCGACCCGCTCACCTTGTTCGCTCGGCCACATCAGCAATTGGCGGACGTTCACCACCCACAGCCGGTCGCGGGCGTCGAGGGTGACGGCGTAGTGAGCCGAGCGGGCGACGACCGAGGGATCGACGGCGGCTCGTACCGCGGCCGGATGCTTCGCTGCCAGCTCTGCGAGGTCTGCGGCCTCGTACCTCGCATCGCCTCGGAAAAGATAAAAGCGTCCTCGTGGCCCGGCCATGTTGACGAAGACCGCTCCGTCGCGTCCGGGGATAATCAGCGACGGGCCGCCGCCGCGCCCGCCCCGCACGGCGGGCCACCCCCC
>CAZBCO010000215.1:0-3397 GCA_964490295.1 uncultured Planctomycetota bacterium | reverse complement strand
CGGACCGAGTCCACGGCCAGGGCGACATCGTCATCGGCGGCCAGATACGGCGGCTCCACCGCCGGGGTCTCGCCGCGCGCGTGGGCGGCGAACCGTTCGGCGAAGACCTGCATCTCCTCGATGTAGCCCATCGTCAGGTTCTCGTCCATCGCGGGGAACTGCCATCCGCCGGCGGTTTCGAGCTTCTCGACGAGGTATTCCGGCTCGAACACCTCGGCGCTGGGGCTGAAGGCCCGCACCGCGTCGTTGGGGCAGAGGTTGCCCTGGACGCGAAACTTATTGGAGAGCACCTCGTAGGTGTTGGCCACGCCGCCGAGCGTGAACTCGTTGGCCTCGACCTCGGCGACGGTTCCGTCGGCGAAGCGGACGATGATCAGGCCCCAGTCCTCGCCGTCCACGTAGCCGTTGCGCACCTTCTTCGAGGTCGCGTAGTCCGGGTCGCGGTAGCCCGCCTCGGCGGTCAGGTAGCCGCAGTGGCCGGAGACGGCGACCGGTTCGATGGGCCTGCCGTCACGCACCACGCCTTCGAGGCGTTTGATGTACAGCGCCAGCCCCAGGGGGTGGCAGGCCTTGCCGACGATGGCGCCGCCGCCCGCGTATTGCAGGTCGCCATAGACCGGCGAGCCGGAGCCGCTGTGGGCCTCGTAGCCGCGGATCAACATCACCCGCGCCCCGGGGTCCGGCTCGCCCAGCGTCCACGAGCCGTCCTCGCCGCGCACCTTCTTGAACATGGAGCGCATCATCAGGCGGCAGGTCTTCAGGCCGCTGGGGAGGAAGTGCCAGTTCTCGGCGAAGCAGAGCACCGCGTTGTGGTCGCGGACCGCGGCGGCCATGCGGTTGGCGCTGCCCACGGCCTCGACATAGCGCTGCTCGTTGAAGGACAGGGCCTTGTCGCCGGCCTGGTAGGCGGCCTGGTTGAGGAACGAGCCGGTGAAGGGCTTTTCGACGATGATGTGTCGCCCGGCCTGCGCGGCCTTCAGTGTGATTTCTTCGTGGGCGTAGGGCGGGGTGCAGACGTCGATGACGTCCGAGGCCTCGATCAAGGCGTCGAGACTGTCAAAGGCGGGGATGCCCCGCGCTTTGGCGAAGCGGTCGCGGCTGGCGGCAGTGCTGGAGGTGACGCCCGAGACCTGGATCGGCACGCCGCGTACCCGCATCAGGCTGTCGTAATGGAACTCCCCCGCGAACCGGGCACCGACGATGCCCACGCGAATGGCCTTAGCTTTCCCCATCCTTGATTCTCCACGGTCCCTGGGTTGTTGTCTGCCCCAGAGGCCGCGTCGTCAGGTTCCGCGAGCGCCTCCGGCGTCTGAGCGGCATCATAGCGCACCGGCCGCATCCCTTCAAGCGATGGGGCGGGGCTTACGAGCCGCCCTGGCCCGCTTGGGCCTGTTTCGGGCCGTAATATTGAATCCCGTTGCCGTTGGGGATCAGCAGGCCGCCGTCGGGCGTGACCACCGGCATTATGCTCCGGTGAAGCATGTGCGTGTTCCTTCCGAAGAACGAGGCGGGCATAGTCTCTTCCAGAAGGGTCTTACCCGTCTCCAGGTTGACCACGCGGAGCATCCCCACGGGTTTCCCGGCTTTCGTATATTCTTGCGTCAGCCGGACCAGGTGCTTCGCGGTGGAGAAGGCCGCAATGATGCGCACGGAGCTGATGACGGAGCCGTTGCGAAGCTTTCGTGGGTTGGACTTAATTTGATGCTCGCCGAGCTTTTTCCCGGTTTTCAGCTCCAGCACGTGGGTGCTGTGATTCGTGATGCTGGTATATTTCCGCCCCTGCCGCTGGTGGACTTGGGTCTGAAGCGGAAGCAGGGCTTTTGTGCGGGTGAAGAGCGGAGCAGCAATCGGTTGCCGGCTGGTTCTTTTGTTGTTGCCCTGTTCCATTTGAAGCTTGGTGACCATATAGGCCCATTGTCGCTTTCCGGTGGTTCCGTTAAACACCAGGGCCTGATCCCCGTACACATTGTCTTTCTGATCCCGGCACATCACCAGGACCCAGTCGTCGGGCGTCACCTGGATGTTCCAGGGGTACGTATCCACCCGCGTGAGCAGCAATTTGTTCGACCAGAGTTTTTGGAAGTCGGCGACCTCATAGCTGGCCAGCGAGGCTCCGTCGGCGATGAGGATGCGGTTTCGAATGCGGTCGTAGGTGGGCGGTTGTGGAAAGAGGCCGGGTATCGGCTTGTGATACACGGCTTTGCCGTCCAGCATCCGAAAGGCATGTATCTCGGCCGGGGCCGTTGTGGCCACAACGACCATCTCTCCGAACAGGCCGATCGACCCGGAGGCATATCCCGGCATCTTGGTGTCCCAGAGGGTCTTGCCCGTGGCCGCATCCAGGCAGGCCAGGGTGCCGTCCGGTATCAGATACAACAGGTGGCCGCCCTCGGCCGCAAACGTCGGGCGCGTGTTGACCTGGTTCCGGAGGCGGTGGTCGATTTGTAACCGGGGGAGCCAATTGACTTGGGGCGGCTTCCAGGTGCGCGACCAGACCTGCTTGCCGGTCAACAGGTCGAAGGCCGTGATGCCCTCGGTGTGCCCGATGGCCACGATGTTCGCGGACGCCATGCCTAAGGTGAGGTACTGGCCCCGGGACCAACGCGAGATGTCCTTCTCCAGAGCGTTCGTCATCCAGAGGACGTCCAGTTTGGTCTTCCAAAGCGTCTTGCCGGTGTCGGTGCTGAACGCGCGCAGGTAGGAGCTTCCGTGCAGGTTGCGATTGTTTCTTCTGATCCTGCTGTAATCCACGGCCAGGCCAATGCCGCGGTCCATGGGGGTCTCGTCGGAGACGAACTGCACCAGGGTTTCCTGGCCGCTGCCGCTGGTCCAGGACTTCTGTAACGCCTGGGCCAGCACGGGGAAGGGGCGGTCCAGCGCCGCCAGGGCCTTGGCGTACTCCGGTCGCTTGAGCATCGCCGTCGCCCAGGCGGTGCCCGGCTGGGTCCGACCGTTCCAGGGCACTTCCACCTTGGGGTGCCGTTTGGGCAGTTTTCGAAGTATCAACGCCGCGAGCCGATATTGCCGGCTGGATTCACAGGTCTGAAGCAGCATCGCGTAGGCCTCGCCGAGCACGTCGGAGGCCGGGTAATGGCGGAGGAGGCCTTGGAGCAGCACCTGGGCGCGCAATGCTCCGTGCTCCCGCGGCAGGGCGATCTGCGCCATAGCGTACAGGCAGTTGTCCGCCAGCGAGCTGTGCGGGTGCTGGGTCTGCAACGTTTGCAGGCCGTCGAAATCCTTGGCTTCGACGAGTTGTGTGAATCGGGGCTTCAGGGTTTGATCAACGCGGGCGTACACCTCGGCTCCGTGGCGAGCGACCAGCTCCCCGATGCGCGATTGGGCGATGACCTCGGCCGCCAAGCTCGATTCGTTCTCGGAGAGCCGCTGCCCCTGCATC
>CAZBCO010000214.1:0-3735 GCA_964490295.1 uncultured Planctomycetota bacterium | reverse complement strand
GTCGGCTATCAGGTGCATTTCGAGCAGTTGACGGCGGGCATTTTTATCTTGGTTCACATCTGCGGCACGAGCCTGGGCATTGAGGCCGAGAAGTTTGCCGACCTGTACGACGGGGAGATTTTCGAGGCTCGCGCCACGGGGACGGACGCCTGCCCGGGGTATTGCCTGGCCCGCGAAGAGCTGCGGCCCTGTCCCGCGAAATGCGAGTGTGCCTACGTGCGCGAGGTGCTCCAGATCGTGCGGCACTGGCCGAAGGCCAATGCCGGGCAGACGGCTTGATCGGCGGCGGCTTCGGACGACGCGGCGATTTCTATTTCGTATAGACGGCGATGTATTTGGTGGTGGAGAAGAAGCCTCGGCTCTTGTAGGGCAGCCAGAAATGCTCCTTCCACCCGGCGGCCGCGATTTCCTGATGCAGCTCCAGGTGGCGTCCGGCGTCGTAGGCGATCTCGCCGAGGAGCCAGCGATGCCGAGCGAAGAGCGGGTCGAGGATCGGGCGTTTGGGGCGGAAGTACCCGGTCGCCGCGACCAGATAGCGCTTCGAGACGCGGTGCATCTCTTTGAGGATGTTCAGCCGGGGACCGACGGGCACGCGACCAAGGAAGCGCACCGAGAGCACGATGTCGAAAGCCTCGTCCTCAAAGGGCAGGGCCTCGCCGTTGGCTTGGACGAACTGCGAGCGATGGGCCTCGCCGGTCTTCTCGATGGCGATGTCGATCATCTCCTGCGAGATGTCGCTGCCGGTGTAGGTGTAGCCCGCGTCGATGAGCATCCTGCTGAGTCGCCCGGTGCCGCAGGGGAGGTCGAGCAACGCCTTGCCGCCTTCGAGCCGGCCCAGGACCTCCATCAGGGCGCGTTGGGTGTTGCGGTCGCGCTGCTGCCGGGCCGGGGTCTGGTGATAGCGGCTCCGGTCGTACTGCCGGGCGAAGTTTTCGTCTTTGTACGCTTGAGCGGCCTGATACGGGGCATTCGGTTCGGTCATCGTGTCTTTCCTGAAAGGGTCAAGGGCATTGATGGGCTCGGGGCGGCCTCGCCCCGAGCAGCACTTCGAGCGTTCCCCACATTTTGCGCATTTCTTTGGCGGCCTGCACCCGGCGTTTGAAGCTCCGGGGTGACAGCGGGCGGGTGCGCTCCAAGTCGCACAGCAAGACCTGCTCCGTTGTGGGATTGAACAGGACATTGGAGTCGTTCAGCGCGTCCAGGTTGGAGATGTAATGGGCGTGGAACCGCTTGGCATATTCCAGAACGCGCCGGGCAATGTCAAGCCGCTGTTCAACCGGGAGTTGTTCCTTGTCCATCAGCAGACAGATCGGCTGGGTTTCGATGGGCGAGCGGGTCACCAGCACCGAAATGTCTTGGATGATGCTCCACCGCGACGCCCACGGCAAGGTGGCCACGCCGACCAGATCGACCGTGTCGATTCCGATGCTCTGGGCCATCTGCATCGCTTGGGCCTCGCGCAAAGCGGGCGACATGAAGCACTTCAGCCCGCGCCGCCAGGTCAGCGATATGCCGGGCAGAAAAATCTTGAAATAGGTTTGATGGGTGGCGTCCGTGTGGCGCAGGATCATTTTGCGGAACTTGCTGCGGGCTATCTTGAGGCCGGGCACCTGCCGGGAGACGTCTTCCGGCTTGCCGCCGGACTCGACCACCGCCCGGATGGAGGCCTCGCACAGCGCCCGGTCCGCCTCGCCCGGCGGGATCGCCCAGACGATGTTCTCTTCTCCGCGAGCCACGCGCGAGAGGACCGCGGCGAGGTTCGGGCGCTCCAGCGTCTTGGTGAATTTCCGACCTCGGCGTTCAGAGTCCGGCATGAATCCTCGCGGCCCCAACCCAATGCAATGCAAATCAACCAAGCCGCCGACCCGATGCGGCAGCCCGATTAACCCTGCCATCTTACGCCCCGCGCCCGGCCTCGTCAACTGGTTTTGAAACCGCACCCGGAAAGTGTCCGCGCCCGCCTTGTTTTTCAGCCGCCGCAGCATTTCTTGAACTTCTTGCCGCTGCCGCAGGGGCAGGGGGCGTTCCGGCCGACCTGTGGGGCGGCGTCTCTCGGTTCAGAAGCCGGCATAGCGGCGGATTCGACGAGGCGGAACCGCTGCGCTTCTTGGTTCCTGATTCTGGCCTCTTCGTTGAAGCGCTTTGTGATGGCGTCTTCAATCTCGCCCTTCCAATCGGCGATGGTCGCGGCAAGCTCGGCCCCGTGGGGCAGTATGGCCTCGGCGTCCAGCCACTCCAGCAACGCGATCGTCACCGGGGTGACCTCGTGGATATCGTCTTTCGAGAGACTCGTCTCTTCGAGGGCGGTCTCGATCAGAACCGTTCGTAATATCTCGGCATCGAGCTGCGAGGGCCTGGCCCCGAACTCGGCGAACGCTTCCAGCAGGACGCACGATGCGATACGGCGGGCGTTTCGTTCGGGACCCGATCGAAAGGCGGCGGCATGCTCCGAGCGAGCAAATCGGCCGACCAGGAGGCGTATTCGATCGTTCACGCTGTAGGTGTCGGCGAGTTCCGGTTCAAATCCCTTGGTGCTGTGAAACCATAGATGCTGGCTTTTCCATCGGGTTTGCATGTACTTTTCTGTGGGTTCGTCCCAGGGTTGGTAATCATCCGTTTCGGATGAGCCATCCATATAACGGAGTGCCTCTTCCAAATCCCCCGCTCCGAAGAATTCGTGGCATCCCTCTTCTATCAGGCGGGTGATCAGGGGGCGCGCCGGCTCATAACGCATTTTCCCCAGGGCGTAGGCCGCAAAGGGGATGTCTCTCAGGTCCCATTGGCCGTCCAGGGTCTCCTGCAAGAGCGTCATGCAAGCGGCGGCCACTCGTTCACGCAGAGCCGCATCGGGGCTGTCGACGACCAGTTCGGGCAGGCCCCATAAGAAAAACCATGCTCCGTTTACATCGGGTTCGTTCGCCAGTGCGTCCAGCACCTCGGGCAGGCAGTCCGGCCCGAACCGGGCACAGGAAACCATGAGGTCTTCCAAGGGAAATTCCAAGCCCTGGTCGCCGGCCTCCACGAGTTTTCGCACCAGAAAGGCGATGGCCTCGCTTCGTCCGGAGGGGCTGAGGTGCGGCTCGGCCAGCTCGATGACCGCGAGGACGTGCAGATCGACATAGCACTCGCGCCCCAGCGCGACCACGAGCCCCTCGTCGTAGATCGCTTCCAGATGGGAGAGAAATTCCGGCGACTCGGCGAGCTTCATGGCCATCGCCTTCAAGGCATCCCAGGGTATGCCCTCGGTGATGTCCATCTGCGCCCACGGCAGGTCGGGATAGGCGGCTGCGGCTTCGGGCAACGCGTTTGTTTCGGTCATGTCGTTCATTGCTTCAGGTCCTTAAGGCCGACCAGTCTCACTCCTTCATTTTGGTACAGTTCGCGGGCGGGATGCCGGAGACCAGGTCGGGGACGTGGACCGGCTCGCCGCCGTTCTCGATGGAGAGGTTGGCCGCGATGCCGGTGAGGATGGACCAGCATCCCTCGGCCAGACCCGCGGCGCGCTTGCAGGGGTCGTCGGTTCTTTCGGGAAGAAACACATCGTCCAGCAGGGGCGCATCGCCGCCGCCGTGTCCGCCCTTGCCCGCTTCCAGCGGCACCAGATACGCATCGGCAAAGTGCGGGAACACCCGGATGTAGCTCTTGTCGGCCAGCGTCTCGCCCGGCACAGTGCCGTCGCCGCTGACGTACACCGATTCCATCACCTGCTGCTCCAGCCGCCCCCGGTCGCCGTTG
>CAZBCO010000213.1:0-15763 GCA_964490295.1 uncultured Planctomycetota bacterium | reverse complement strand
GCTTCAGCGGAATAATCGCAAACGAGTTGGTTTGATACCCCGCGCGTTACCGGCCCGCGACCCGCGCATCGCCATCCATATCGGTGACGACAATCGCCTCGCCCGACTCGGCGACCTTGCCCGCCAGCCCGTGCCCCAAGGGGACGCGGATGCTGGCCATCAGGTCTTCCGGCACGTTGCGGGCGGCGCCAATGCGCAGCTCCTGTAGGCCCTCGTCGAGCAACATCAGCGAGACTTTTTCGGCCTGGAAGATGCGGTAAGCCCCGTCGATGATCCGGTCGAGGCAGACGTCCAGGTCGAGGGTCGAGTTGACGTGTTCCGCCACCTCGTAGAGCAGGGCGAGCCTGGAGGTCTCGGCTTCGGGTTGGAGTTTCCGTTGCGCTTCCATCGTCGCCATGAAGGGCCTTCTCCTCTGGCCGTATGCCAGACTGTGCCTATACCGATAGCGATCCTCTTCCGGTCGCCGTTGTCAGTATCGGCATGGTGCCACGCCGTTTTAGCGGGAAAATTGTGCCAGCATGAGGTTTGGGTTCAAGACGTTAGAGTGCCCGCGTGAAGAGTTTGCCGGGGTGCTGGCGGGCGGCATGCTTGATTTCCAGCACCATCAGCGTGCTCAGCACCTGGGCGGCGGACATCCCGGTGGCCGCGATGATTGCGTCCACATGCAGCGGCTCGGCCCCCAAAATCGCCCATACCGTCTGCTCCGGCTCGGTCAGTTCCGGCAGGGCCGCCTTGGCGAAGCCTTCCGGAGCGTCCGCCGCGATGGCCTCGGCGACCTGGGGGAACTCGGCGACCACCTCCGCCGGGTTGCAGACCAGCTTGGCCCCGTCCTGGATCAATTTAAGCGAGCCCCAGCTCTGGCGGTCGGTCACGCGGGCCGGGACGGCGAAGACCTCCTTGCCCTGTCGGGCGGCGAGGCCGGCGGTCACCAGCGCTCCGCTGCGGCGAGCGGCCTCCACCACCAGCGTCCCCAGCGACAGGCCGCTGACGATCCGGTTGCGACGCGGAAAATGCCAGGCCTGCGGGCCGGAATCCAGCGGAAACTCGGACAGCACCACGCCCGACGCCGCGATACGGTCGGCCAGGGCCTCGTGGCGCGAGGGATAGATGCGGCAGAAGCCTGACCCCATCACCGCCAGGGTGCGGCCGCCGGCTTCGAGTGTGGCCTCGTGAGCCGCCTTGTCGATGCCAAAGGCCAGCCCGCTGACGATGGTGAAGCCGAGCGAGGCCAATTCGCGGGCGAACCAGCGGGCTTGTTCCCTCCCATAGATCGTGGCCCGGCGTGAACCCACCACCGCCAGAGCCATGGCATCCTGCTCGGTCAGCTCGCCGCGCGCATAGAGCAGGATAGGGCGGTCATCGATAAACCGCAGGTTGTTCGGGTAGCGCGCCTCCTCGCAGGTGATGATCTCGACGCCGATATCGCCGGCCTGCTCGATCTCACGAATGGCCGCATCGCCGTTCGAGAGCTCCCGCATTCGCTTCGCCGTCTTGGGGCCGATGCCGGGCACCGAGGTCAGCTCGGACGTTGGGGCCACCAGCGCCCGGCGGACCGAGCCGTAACGGTCGAGCAGCGCCCGGTAGGCGTCGTAGGTGATTGCCTCGGTCAGGTTCAGAGCCACCAGCCCGATGAGAGCGTCGTCTATCTGCATTGAAACCTCCCGCTCGCCAAGCCGCTGTCCTACGACGAGGTCGCTGGCGTTTCGTTGTCCGGCAAATGCTCCGCCGCCTGTGAGGCCAGCATTGCTTGCCGCAAAATATGTTCAACGGCGTCCGCCGACTCCGCCTCGGTGACTTGCCTGGTGACGGTTTTCTTGTGAAAGCAGCGAGCCAGGTCGGCCAGGGCGCGCAAGTGAATCTCGGGAGCACGGTCGCGCGGGCTAATCAGGCTGAGCACCACGCGGGCGTTCCCTTCCTCATCGGGCAGTGGCCAGGGGTTCTGGGCGACGCCGATCAGCACCAGGGGGGCGTCCACCGCTTCGCTGTGAGCATGCAGCAGCACCGTGCCCGGGGCCATTTCGACCGGGTAGGAGTGGACGGCATCCAGCAAGAGGGACAACACCTCCTGCTGTTGCTTCGGCGACCACGCCTTCACCCGGCTGGTGATCTGTTGCAGGGCCTCGTCGATATTCAACGCGTTCAGCCGATGGCCGATGGGCAGCAACGCGATGGTGCTGGGGCGTTCCGCTGCTTCCTCTGCCATCGCCTCTTCCAAGTTGGTGTTCGGCGGATACGCGGCCAGCAGGTTCACGTTGGGAAAACGCAAGGCCACGGTTTCCGGCAGGCGGTCCAGGCTGGGGAACCAGAGCACGCTCTGGCGGCGCTCTACCGGAAGCCAGATCAGGTCGTCGGGGCCGATGCTCTCGAACAGGCCGGCGAGGGCCTTGCGCCAGCTGCTCGCGGTGACCAAGGTGGTGGGCACCGACGGCTTGGTGGACTTCAGCATCTGCGGTAAGTTCGACTCGGACGACTCGGTTGCCAGATGGACATGGAGCTCGACCCCGATCTGCCGAGCCAGCCATTTCACGTCTTCGAGCAGAGCCATAATGTCCGCCCGCCGTTCCGCCAGCGGCGGCAGAGGCAGCAACAAGCGCTTGGCGGTGTTCAAGGGTTTGACCAGGCGGCAGAGCAGAACCCGCGAGGGGGATTCTTCCACCAGTTGATCGAACAGCGTGCCGAAAAGCCGGCTGCTTGCCGACCGTGCTCCGGTCCAACCGACCATCACGGTATCGGCCCGAAGCTCTTTGGCGGCTCGAACCAGTCCGTCGCTCGCGTTCAGGCCGACGCGCACGCTGGGATGCACCTCGGCGTCCGCTGCGGCGGCATGGGCCAGACAGAGGGACAGGAGCTTCTCGCCGTTGGCGACCGCATCGGCCGTCTCGCCCTCGTCGGGGACAAAGGCGACGGGGTGAATCGCCCCCGGCCGGTCGGGATTCCGCAGCAGGAAGGCGAGGTCCAGCAGCTCCGTGGCCGAGGCCGGATTGGCCACGGAGACCAGCAAGCGCTGATCGGCCCGGACCGGGGCAACCCGTTCGGGGCCGCCGGCCGCCATGCGTCGACCGTAGCGATCCACCATCCAGGAACCCAGCGGGCAGGTGACCATAATCATCGCAATTGCACCGTTCAGCACCGAGACATCCACAATCTTCAGGCGGTAGCCGACCAGGACCGCCGCCAGGGTTGCTGCCGCTTGCACCACGCTCAGCCCGAACATCACGTTGCCCTCGTCGCGGCTGTAGCCGAACCAATGCCTGGCCAGGAACGCCGCGGCCCACTTGGTGCCGACCACGGCGACGACCATGCTGGCGGCCACCAGCCAGGTACGCGGGTCCGAAGCCAAGACGCTGGGGTCCACCAGCATGCCCACCGAGATGAGAAAGAAGGGAATGAACAGCGAATGGCCGGCGAACTCCACGCGGCTCATCAGGGCACTCTGGGCCGGAATCAAGCGGTTGAAGGCCACCCCGGCGAGAAAGGCCCCGATGATCGGTTCCATCTTGGCAAAATGCGAGAGGTACGAGCACCCGCACAGGACCGCGATTACGAACAAAAACTGCGCTCCGCCCTTTTCCGGGACATGGTGAAAGAACCATCGGCTCAGCCAGGGAATGCCCCACAAAGCCAGCGAGCTCAGGGCCGCCATCCCCAGAACAATGCTCAGCCAGAACACCCAGTCCAGGCTGATGCCTCTGGCCGAATCGGCCACCACCGCCAGCACCAGCAGCGCCAGGGTGTCGGTGATGATTGTCGCCCCCACGGTGATGGCTACCGGCTCGCTCTTGGAGATGCCAAGCCGGCTGACAATCGGGTAGGTCAGCAGCGTATGTGAGGCGAACATGCTGGCCATCAACGCCGACGCCGGCCAACTCAGCCGCAGGATATAATGGCCGATCAGCATGCCGATGCCCTGGGGAATGAGGAAGGTCATCAGGCCGAACGCGATGCTGCGGTTCCGGCTGCGGGCGAACCGGTGCAGGTCGATCTCCAAGCCCGCCAGGAACATAATGTACAAAATGCCGACCGAGCTGAACAACTCGATGGCCTTGTCGTTCTCGAGAAAGCCGGTGGCGTGGGGGCCCAGGATCATTCCGGCCAACAGCAGGAGAATCAGGTCCGGAACACGCAGCCTTTCCGCCAGCAGCGGGGCCAGCAGGATGACCGAAATAAGAACGGTAAATACCAGTACCGGATCCATCAGCAATCCCTCTTCATAATTCCGATAGGCCTGATCTCCGCATGGTGATGCGGGATATCGGCTCGAAAATAAAATAGCGACGGTAGGATATGAGAAATCGTCCGCCTTTTCAAGCCTGCGGAACCCGGTGCTCCACCGATGCGGCGCTCTATCCCTCCACTACTATAGACTCAGAATATCCCCCCGTTTTCGACCCGTTTTTTATTTTTCATCAAAATAGTTGTTTGTGTTTTCGTAAGTTGTTATTTTGGAACTGCTTATAAAGTCGATAATTTTTGAGAAATCGACATCTATTTGGTGAATGCGCTCCTATCTCGTGCCTTAGAGTCTTCAAAAGGCCACCGGAGAGGGTGGAAATTCACCCGGCCTGGCCGTCAGTCTTCCAGCGCTTTCAAGATGCTGTCCAGGTCGTTGGTCGCCGGGATGGGGCGGTTGGCGTGGGGATTGGTCTTGATCTTATAGTCGGCCATCTTCTCCGCCAGCTCGTCCGGCTTGAGCGAATGATACGCCACGGTGGCGTTCGGGTCCTTGAGCTGGTGCCCGGTGAGGATGCACACCACGCGCTCGTCGGGGCCGATAACCTCCTGCTCGCGCAGCAGCTTGGCTCCGGCCACCGAGGCGGCCGAGGCCGGCTCGCAGCCGATGCCGCAACGCCCGACCAGCGCCTTGGCGTCGAGGATCGCCTGGTCGGGCACGGCCCGCACCACGCCGTGGGTGAAGTCAAGCGCCCGCAGGCATTTCTTGAGGTTCACCGGGCGGTTGATCTCGATGGCGCTGGCCATGGTCTTCGCCCGCCGCTTCTCGGCGTCCATTTGCCGATAAAACTGCTCGATGGCCGCGTCGTCCACCCGCCCGCCGTTCCAGGTCAGCCCCGCGTCGTTGACCAGCCGGTTCAGCGTGTCCGCTCCGGACGAGTTGATCACCGCGATGCGTGGAATCTTTTTGATCAGGCCGAGCCGATGCAGCTCGATGAACGCCTTGCCGAACGCCGAGCTGTTGCCCAGGTTCCCGCCGGGCACCACAATCCAGTCCGGCGGCTCCCAGTTCAGCCCCTCCAACACGCGGAACATAATCGCCTTCTGCCCTTCGAGCCGGAAGGGGTTGAGCGAGTTCATCAGGTACATCCCCGTCTCGCGGCAGGCCTCCTGCACACGGGCCATCGCGTCGTCGAAATCGCCGTCGATCTGCACCGTCTTTCCGCCGTAGTCCAGCGCCTGCGAGAGCTTGCCGTAGGCGATCTTGCCGCTGCCCACGAAGATCACGGCCTGCAACAGGCGGCTGCCCGCGGCGAAGCAGGCCAACGAGGCCGAGGTGTTGCCCGTCGAGGCGCACGCCGCACGGCTCGCCCCGGTCATCCGAGCGTGGGTGAACGCGCCGGTCATCCCGTTGTCCTTGAACGAACCCGACGGGTTGAGGCCCTCATATTGCAGGAACAGGCAGCCGGGTTGAAGGCCGATTTGCGGCGCGAGCGCGTCCGACCGCTTGAGCATCGTCTGCCCCTCGCCGATGGTGAGAATCTCGTTTTCCGGGGCGAAGGGGATCAGCTCGCGGAAGCGCCACACCCCGCTGAAATCGAGCGGATTCCGCCGCGTTGCCCAGCGCTGCTCGAACCAAGCCAGCGAGTCCGGCACGCTCAGCCGTTCCCAGTCATAATCCGCATCCAGCAGATTCCCGCACTTCGGGCAGGTCGAAAGAACCTCCCGCAGGCCATACATCGCCGCACAATCCGGATTAATACACCTCTGAAACGCCATCTCACCCATCTGTCCGTCCCGTCCTCCTACCTCATACTCGTACTCGTGCTCGTACTCCTGCTCGTACTCGTACTCCTACTCGTCTTTCTCTTCTTTTTTCTCCGCCTCACCCTCTTCCTCCTCGCCGAGCTGCTGCTTGAGCGCCTCGGTCAAGGCGTCGCCACGCAGGCCGACGGCCAGCACCTTGCCTTCCTTATCGAGCAGGTACATCGCCGGGATGCTGCCGATGCCGTAGAGCTTGGCCACCGGGTTCGCCCAGAATCCGGGCGCCTCCCAAGTCACCGTCCAGGTCAGGCCATCCTTGGCCACATACTTCTTCGCGTCCTCGAGCGTTCGGTCCATATTCACGCCCAGAATCTCGAAGCCCTTGTCCTTGTATTTGGCGTAGAGAGCCTTGAGATGGGGCATCTCCGCCACACAGGGGCCGCACCAACCCGCGAAGAAATCCAGCAGCACCACCTTGCCGCGAAAATCGCTCAGCTTCACCTCTTTGCCGTCGAGGCTCTTGGTGGTGAATCCCTTGGCCTCCGTTCCGATGATCGCCATCTTATCGAGCATGCTCTGGGCCACGGGGAGGCGCGGCGAGTCCGGGTTGTCCTTGATAAAGGCTTTCAGCTCAGCCTTCGCCTCGTCGTATTGTCGCCCTTGCTGCAAGAGAAAGGCCCGGAACAGCGGCAGCTCAGCCGCCATCGGGTCCTTCGGGAAGCGCTTCTCGAACGTCTTCAGCGCCGCCAGCGCCTTATCGGTCTCGCCGAGCTGCCCCTGAAGTTGCGCCAGCACCATCAAGGCCTGAGAGCCTGCCTTGCCGGTTTGATGCTTTTCCACGAAGGCTTCGAGCTTCGGGAGCCGCTCCTTCAGCTTGGCCATCGCCTCCTCACGCGACGTGGGGCGGGGTTGGATATCCAGAATCTCGCGCAGCTCCTTGGTTGCGGCGTCATCGCCCGCCTCGGCCCCCCAAGCCACACTGCCGAGCACCAGCGCCGCCAGAACCAAAACCTTCGTCGTCAGCTTCAGCAAGCCCATCGTTGTCCTCCAGAAAAAAAAGGAATCGAGGGCACGCCACCCGGCGCCCCTCGCCAATGATATTTTATGCTATCCCGCCGTCAACGTCAAAAGAATCTTGAGGGAAGGCCACAGAATGTCTTGGCCCTGATGGGACGTATAGGAGGTATGGGGCCTATGGGCCTCTTGGCCCATTCGGCCCGCCCGCGCGCGGGCGGCCGCCGGGGCGGAATTGACTTTCCTGCCCGCCAACCTATAATCGTGCTGGCAACCGTCTTATATCATCTTGGAGAGGTGCAATGAACCTCAGCTACGATTGGCTGCGCGAATACTGCGATTTGAAACAATCTCCCGAAGACTTGGCCAAGCTCCTGCCCGAACTGGGCATCGAGGTCGAAAGCGTCCGCACCGTCGGGCGAGACACCGTGTTTGAGTGCGAGGTGACGGCCAACCGGCCTGATCTCTTGTCGATTATCGGAATGGCTCGTGAGATCGGCGCGGCCACGGGGACGCGGCTGAAGCTGCCCCGCCTGTGCATTGAATGTCGCGGGCAGGATGTCGCCGGGTTGACCCGTGTGGATTTGAGATGCCAGGAATTGTGTCTGCGCTACACCGCCCGGCTGGTGCGTGGCGTCAAGGTCGGGCCTAGCCCGGACTGGCTTAAGACCCGCCTGGAGGCGGTGGGACTCCGCCCCGTCAACAATATTGTGGATATCACAAACTTCGTTCTGATGGAGTGCGGCCAGCCGCTGCACGCCTTTGATTTTGACCGGCTGCGAGAGGGGCGCATCGTGGTGCGCACCGCCGCTCCGGGCGAGAAAATTACGCTGATCGACGGCACCGAACACGAATTGAACGCTTCGATGTGTGTGATTGCCGACGCCGAGGTTCCCACGGCGGTGGCCGGTGTGATGGGCGGCTTGGAGACCGAAATCCGCGAAACCACCACCAACGTTCTGCTCGAAAGCGCCGAGTTCCTTCCGGCGAATATCCGGCGGACCTCCAAGGCCCTTGGCCTGTCCAGCGACTCTTCGTATCGGTTTGAGCGCGGTGTGGACCCGCAGGGCGTGGACTGGGCCAGCGAGCGTGCGGCGCAGTTGATGGTTGAGCTGGCCGGCGGCACGGTGGAGCATGGAGTCATCGACGTCGGACGGCCTGCTCCCGAACCCGCCGTGGTCCGGTTCCGGCCCCAGCGTGCCCGGCAGGTGATCGGAGCGGATATCTCCGACAGCCTTCAGGGCGAGATGCTGGAGCGATTGGGCTTCTCGGTGGCGGCTCGGAGGGACGACGAGGTCGATGTCCGTGTCCCCACCTCCCGTTCCGAGGTGCAGCGCGAGATCGATCTCATTGAGGAGATCGCGCGAGCCTACGGATACTCCCGCGTCCCGCAGGAGACCCGCATGGCCGTCCGGGCGGTACTTAACCAGAAGGTCGATCTTGTGTCCCGGAAGGTGCGCGAGTGGTGTGCGGGCATGGGGTATCACGAAACGCGGACCTCGAGCTTCATGGCCTGCGACGTCGCCGCCCGGTTCACGCATTGGACGGACGGGGTGAACACGCTTCGCAACGCCGTCAGCGCTCAGGAGAGGGCTTTGCGTACCAGCCTCATTCCGTCGCTGCTCAACGTCAAACAGACCAACGCCAACCGAGGCACTGCCGAGGTGATGTTGTTCGAGCTGACGCGGGCCTACGGCGTGGCCGAGGGCAAGCCGAACGAACGGACCTGCCTGGCGCTGCTCGATGATGGGGGGTTCGCCGCGCTGCGCGGAGCACTCGACCTGTTGTTCACACACCTCGGCGTAGCCGGTCGCATCACCTTTGCCCGCTCCGACGAGGCTATCTTTGCACCGGGTCGCGCGGCGATTGTGCGGCTTGATGATCGTGTGCTGGGGGTGCTGGGCGAGGTCAGCCAATCCATCGCCGCTTTATTCGACCTCAAGTCCTGCCCGACTGTTGCCGAGTTGGACTTCGACCTGCTGCTGGAAGCGGCGGATTTGACACGCAGCCATCGCCCCCTGCCCAGATTCCCCGCCGTGCGGCGCGATTTATGCGTCATTGTCGATCAGGACACCCCTTGGCAGGAACTGGCCCGCTGTGCTCAGGCGGACGGGTCGCCGCTGACCGAAGCCGTGGAATTCCTCAGTGTGTACGAGGGAGACAAAGTGGCAAACGGCAAGAAGGCTGTGGCCTTTGCCGTCACCTACCGGGCCGATGACCGCACGCTGACCGGAGCCGAGGTTGACGTGGCTGTCGGCGAGGTGCTCGCCCGGCTCAAGGCCCGGTTCGGAGCCGAACTTCGGGCCTGATGCCTCCGTTTACGATGTAAAGAAATGCAAGAAAAGGGGCCGGGGGCCGTTCGGGATGCTATAATGATAATGGCCCGGTCCAATGGTCGTATCGACCCCAAAGGTTAAATTGGGCGTATGAATCAGGAAACACAGGTCATCTTTGAACGGTTGCTGCTTGAGCGGGGCTTGGTGGCGCCCGACCAGCTGGCCCAGGCCAAGCGTTTGCATGAGAAATTGCAACAGCGCCGCAAGGCTACCACGCTGTTGGATACCTTGCTGGACCAGAAATCCGCCGACCCTACCCAGTTGCGCGAGGCGGCGCGGCTGGCCATGATTCGCTCTGGTGCCGAACGGGTCTCCATCGGCGGCTTTGAGCTGCTCGAAAAGATCGGCCAGGGCGGGATGGGAGCGGTGTACCGGGCGGCCCAGACCAAGGTGGGGCGATACGTCGCCCTCAAGTTAATGCGCCCCAAGCTGGCCAGAGAACAGCGCTATCTGGAGCGCTTTCTGCGTGAAGCCAGAGCCTCGGCCCGTCTCAACCATCCGAACATTGTCCAGGGCATCGACGCCGGCATGGACAAGGGCTACTACTATTTCGCCATGGAGTTTGTCGAGGGCGACACGCTGCGTCGAATTATCCAACGCGAGCAAGCCCTGGCCGAACCTGAGGTGGTCAAGATCGGCCTCCAGATCACCAGGGCGTTGGCTGAGGCTCACAAAGTCGGAATGGTCCACCGTGATATCAAGCCCGAAAACATCCTGATGGAGCACGGTACCGGGCTGGCCAAACTCGCCGATCTCGGCCTGGTGAAAAGTTCAGAGCCGGATGACACCTCGGTCACACAAGCCGGCGTCGCCCTCGGTACGCCGAACTATATCAGCCCGGAGCAGGCCCGCGGTGACCAGGTTATTGATATCCGAAGCGATATTTATGCCCTGGGGGCCACGCTGTATCATGCGGTCACCGGAACGCTCCCGTTTGACGGCGAGTCGCCCCCGGTGATTATGGGCAAGCATATCGCGGCCCCGCTCGAATCACCCAGGGCACGCAACCCGGAAGTCTCGGCGGGGTTCTCGGCGGTCATTCAAAAGATGATGGCCAAGAAACCGGAGGAGCGATATCAGAATCCGGACGAGCTGCTCAACGACCTGGCGCGGGTGGCGCGGGGTGACCTGCCTCTGGCCGCGAGGACGCCGAATCTCCGGCGGCGCAGGGCCGGCAGAGTGCCCCGCTCCCAACGCCGCTCGTCGTCCCCGCTGGCCGTCACGCTGTGGAGCCTCGCCGCCTTGGGGCTTCTTGGCCTTATCGTGGCCATCTTCGCCTCCGGTCGCGATAACACGGGAGGCCGGCTCACCGCCGAACAAGCCTTTGCTCAGGCCACCACGCTCATTCGGGAAAAGCCGCTGGCATTCAATGACATCGTATCAATGCTGCAACAAAGCATCGACCTGAACCCCGCGGGCGAGCATGTCGAAGCCGCCCGTACCCTGGTGCAGATCGCTAAGGAGTTTGCTGCCCTTACGGCGGTCGAAATCCGGCGGCCGGAGGACTGGGCCGAGACGGCTGCCAGGCTGAAGGCTCTGGCACAGCGCTCGCCCCAGGAGCCGTCTTATCGCCAGGGGATTCACGACTATAGGGTCGCCCTTTCTCACCAACTGATGGATGCCGCGATGCGGGAGGCCATCTCGAACCCGATGTATATCCCGGCAGCGCAGACGTGGTTCGACGCGGTTGACCAAGCCGCCCCCGATGCCGAGACCCAGGCGGCGGTTCAGGCCAAACGGAAGGAACTGGGGGCTTTGCTGCACCGAAACGCCGACATTTTTCTTGATATCTATGCGGCGAAGATTAAGGAGTTAGTCGAAGAGGGTCGTTTCGGCGAGGCCATCCAAGTGCTTCGCACCAGTGCAACGCCCGATCTGGTTACGCCGCTTCTGCAATCGCTCATCGATAAACGGGTGGAAGTGCTCCGCGAGCAGGCCGAGAAATACGTGGCCCAAGAGGCGAATTTAATTTGGGACTACTTAAATCTGGGAGCGCTGGATGCGGCCCGGACGGCGGTGGACAAGCTGAAGTCGCGCCTCGGATTGCCGGAACTCGCCGACCGCGTTGCCGTGCTCGACCGGACGGTTTCTGCCGCGTCCGAATTCCTGCCTTTGTTTGAGCAACTTGACGCCCTTCACGAGGCCGAGCCTCGTGACGCGATTGCAGTGGCCGAAGCGGCGCTCAAACTGCGGGAGCAGTACCCGAACGAGCCTTACGTCGCCCAGCGGCTCGAACCCTTTGCCGGGGACATCCAGCGGCTGTTGGCCCTCCGAGGGATCGAGACCAAGCTGGACCGTGCCGAGGCCTTGAGTAAAGAAGGGCAGCATGCCGAGGCGAACGCCATCCTTGTTGAGTTGCTCAAGTCGGCGGACTTGACCGATAGGCAGCGCGACCGCGCGGTTCAGATGCGGGTAAGCTTGGGCCTCCCCGACAAGTTGCCTGCCATTCTGTTGGCGGAGTTGAAAAAAATCCTACCGGTCGAACAGGCCGAGTTGCGATTGGAGAACACTCTCCGCCCCGTGGCCTATCGCATTACCGAGGCGACGGAGGAGGGGGTTCGCTTTGAAATCGGCGACCGCAAAGGGCAAGTGGCGTGGAAGGAGATGCGATATCGTACGTTGCATGACCTGGCACGCGGTAGTTTGGGGCTGATCCGGGACGATAATATCGAGGGGCTTTATCATCTGGGGGTCAGGGCGTTGGACGAAGACCTGACGGAGTGCAAGGCGTTGCTCACAAGCGTGGTCGAGGCTGCTGAGAAGCGGACGGTCGAGGACTTCCCCGACCGCGACGTGCTGATCCGGTCGGCAAAGAGTTACCTGGCCCAGGTGGCCGATAAGGAGGCCGAGGCCGGTTTCAGGAGGTTACGTGGCTTGGTGCTGTCGGTACGAACGCTCCGAGACCTTGACGCGGCCGTTAATGCCTGGAAGCAGTTTATGGCTGACTACGGGACGACGGCCTACGTCAAGACGCAGGCCGATGACGTAAACGTGGTCGGGGCGGCACTGAGCGACACCATCGTTCGCCTCCGGGCCGGGGCGCTGAAACAGCAGGTCGATAACTCCGATTGGAAGCGGTTGGTCCCGCAGCTCGAACAGATTCTTGTCGAGACCGCTGCGGTGGTTCCCTTGGCCGAAGAGCGCCGCAAGACGATTGAAAGCCTGGTTACCTTCGGCAAACAATTTCTCGTGGAAGAGCGTATCTATCGGGCTGTTTTCAGTGTGATGCCCTGGAATAAGCAGGCCCTGACGGAGCTTGTCGAGGGTGAAGAGGCGAACGTGGCACAGCGGGCGAAGCACTATCAGGACATTTTCAAACACGAGGTGGTGCGGCAAGCCGACGCGGAGGAACAGCGCCGCTTCGTCAGATATGAGAGGGTCGGAGAAGCTCGGGTGTATGTCAAAGAGCTGAGCGAGCGCCTCGCCCGATACAATGCCGTCTATCGCTATTGGCATCGGACCGATCCCGAAGTCTGCTATCAGACCGAGGTCGATGTGGCCGGCGAGTTCCGGCATTATGGAGTCTCCGGCCATTGCATGACCATACTTATGATGGACAACTTTCTTGCGCTGCGCCGTCGGGTTTCTGCCGACCTGCGCGCCCAGGCTGAGTTCGTCCGGCTTCAAGCCTTTGTGAGCGCGAGCAAGCATTGCCCGTTCCTGCGCTCCTACCTCGTAGAGCGGGGCCGGGCCGCGATGCGTGAATACGGTTCCGTGGGGAAATATGCGGCTCGTTTCTGCCTGGTGGTGGCCGAGCAATACGAGGCCGCAAGCGATGATGACAATGCCCTGAGCCATTTTGACATGCTGGTGAACGGCCAGGATGCCTGGAGCGATTACCGATGGCACGGCTACCTGGGGCGGGGGCGGGTTCTGGAGCGGACCGAGCGTTTTGATGCGGCCCTGGCCGACTACAACAAGGCCTTCGAGTTGTCAAGCGGCTGGTACAACGGATACCGCTCGGCCAGCCGTATTGTGAACTTGTGCCTTCATTCGGGCCGCTTCGACCGCCCGGAACGAGCCAGGGAAGTGGTCGATTTATTGGTGGAGCGAGCGACGCAGCCGAAACAAGTGGATCGGACGCGGGCGTTGTTGGAAAAGAAGTAATCGAACGAGGGAGCGGATTATGGCAACGGTGGATATCGTTTGTATCGTGGCCGTGGTGTTCTTTGCCGTTCTGGGCGCATGGCGCGGGCTGATCTCCCAGATTTTCAGCTTGGCGGCCTTCGTCCTGATCGCCGTCGGGGCCACGCCGCTGGGCGTGATGGCCACCAACGCGCTGGCCGCCGGGAAGGATTGGCAGGCCGACAGCATCAAGCACTTGAAGATCGGGATGTGCTTCGCCGCAGCGGTGGCCATCTATATCCTGGTCAAACTCGTCGGCGCACTGCTGAATCGATCCATCGGCCGGACGGATGTCGGTGAGGACGGCGGCAAGCGGCGGATGGCCGCGTGGAATCGCTGGTGGGGAGCGGCCTTCGCGGTGCTCAAAGCCGGTGTCCTCTGCTGGTTAGTCATGTGCTTTTTTGTCGCCTTCCCCAAGACGTCTCCCCGTGTCGCCGAGGCCATCGAACAGGCATGGGCAGGCCGCACCGTGGCGCTGCTCAACCCGGTCGACTACTGGATTGCCAAGGACGAGCGGGCCAACATGGAGAGCGCTCTGGTTGCTCTCTGGACGCTGAAGAAGCATCCGGGCGCCTACGCTGAAATCGGTGAGGAGCCGAGTTTGCAAGAGGTCTTCAATCATCCGAGCGTTCGCCACTTGCTTGATGAGGGTAAGGGCGACCTGGTCGCCGCTTTAAGCGACGAGGGGTTTCGCCAGGCCCTCAAAGACATCAACTGGGCGCGCATCGCCCGCATCGCCGAGCAGGCTCTGGCGGAGGCCGAGCGCGAGGCCGGAACGGATAAGTGATCTCTCCGGGGTGAGGCCATTGCCTGCCGGATAAGCGCGTATTCCTATCGTGTCGGAAGAGATATGCCGAAAAAAATCTCTCCTTTTTATGGAACTATTGTGCTCGCGGTGCGTCTATATGGTGCGCGAGGCAATACGCGGCAGTTTCAAGATTCAGGCCAATTATTACGGAAGCAACGCCCCGGCCCTCGCGGGAGCGGTGACGCTTCAGGTCGATGTGTTCACCCACTTCGGGCGACCGAACCAGAAGCACAAGTCCATCACGCTGCGGTTGACCGAGGCGAAAGAGGTGGTGGATATCGGTCAGATTGAGTTCTGAGCGGTGCGGTTCAATTCTTGACCGGTCGTGCCAGAACGCGGATGGCCGGATGCGTCGCGGGAAGCACGCAGCGGAAGCCGACATCGTAGTACGGGGCGTCCGCCGGGGCTTCGTAGAGCCAGGCTTGGGCGGACTGAGCGTCGCGGAACCACGACCCGCCGCAGGCCACGTGGCCGTTGGCCGCGAAGGCGGGAGCACCGTCCGCATCAAACGGCGAAGTCTGAGGCTGCAAACACCACTCCCGGACGTTGCCGCCCATATCCAAGACGCCGAACGGCGAGGTATCCTGGGGGAACGAACCTGTCGGGCGAAGGGCGTCTGCGTTGCGGGTGGCGGCATCCTGCTTGGACCAACCTTCATACCATTCCTGCCACATGGTTGAGCCGATCAATTCCCGCCCCGCAAGCCGATCCGATGTGTTACATCCCTCCGGCGGCAGTTTGCTGTTGCCCCAGGGATAGAGCAGGGCCTTCGGCCCGCGGGCAGCGTATTCCCATTGCACCCGTGTCGGAAGTTCTTTCCCAGCCCATTGAGCGTAGGCCTTGGCATCGCCGGCTGAGACCATCACCACCGGATGCGAGTCGCGTCCGGGGGGCGGGGCATCGCCGGGCCATGCCAGCATAATCCCCTCGCCGTTGCCCCAAGGGGGCGCATGTTGGGTCGAGACCACGAAGCGCAGGTACCGTTCGTTGGTGACCTCGGTTCGGTCGATATAAAAGGCTCGTACCGACAGCGTTCGGCTCAGTTCTTCCGGGTTGCCCGGTTTGAAAGCCCCGGCGGAGACCAATACCATCTCGGCCCCGTCTTTTTGCGAGAGGATTTCCATCGGCAGCCCGGTGGCCTCGTCGTATTCGGTTCCGGGTTTTGGGATATAGGCGCGTGTGTCACGGTAGCAAGAGGCGGCCGCCAACAACAAGAGCAAAGCGCCCCAGTGACGCACTGAACTCAATCGCATTATGGAACATGGTCTGGTCAAGAATCACCACTCACAAAAAGGCATTTTCGAACATATGCTGAAAAATAAAGCCTCAACACAATGGAAATTATAGCACAAAGCGTTCCCAAATGCGTGGAAAAAATCCTCTTTTGTAAGTTGTTGTATCGCAATGGTATATGTTTGATAATGACTTTTATTCAAGTGATACAGGTTGGAGAAAGTGCGTATAAATCCTGCGCTGGTGTGGAATAATGCCCGCATTTTGTCGGGGGCCTGTTTAATGATCGTTGCACAATGGGGCTATCGGTATG
>CAZBCO010000212.1:0-3729 GCA_964490295.1 uncultured Planctomycetota bacterium | reverse complement strand
GGCCCGTCGATCCTGACCATGCCGCACCTCTTTGAGCGGCTGTTCGAGCGGCACGGGCGACGGATGAGCGACTACCTCACGCTGCGCCCGGTCGAGCCGCACTGGCGGAACTTTTTCGAGGACGGCACCCGCATTGACCTGCCCTCCGACCCGGCCGCTCTGGTCGAGCGCAACGAGGGCCTCACCGAGCAGGACGGGGCCGACCTGGCCCGCTTCCTGGAGTATTCGAAGCGCCTGTACGAGAAATCGCTCCCCGGCTATTTTGAACACGGCTTCGACACCGCCCGCGAGATGACCAAGTTCGTCGGCGTGTTCTCCGCGCTCCGCGATTTCGATTTCTTCCACAGCATGCACGGCGGCGTCTGCCGGTTTGTGAAGAACCGCCACCTGCAAGATGTCCTCAGCTTCTTCGTCAAGTATGTGGGGTCGTCGGCCTACGATGCCCCGGCGGTGCTCAACCTGATGCCGTACATTCAGTTCACCTTCGGCCTGTGGTACGTGGAGGGCGGGCTGTTCGAGCTGGGCCTGGCGCTGCACCGGCTGGCCGAGGAGGTGGGCGTCCGGCTGCACCTCGGCACGGAGGTGCGCTCCCTGCGCCACCACGAGGGGCAGGTCGTCGCCGCCCAGTTGGCCGACGGCGACGAGGTGACGGCCGATGTGTTCGTCTGCAACATGGAGGTGCTCCCCGCCTACCGGCGCCTGCTGGGCGAGAAGGAGCCGTTCCTGGACAGCCTGCGGCGGTTCGAGCCGGCCTGCTCCGGCCTGGTGCTGCACCTGGGCACCGACCGCGAATACCCGCAGCTCGCCCACCACAACTTCTTCTTCTCCAAGAACCCGAAGAAGCATTTCGAGGACGTCTTCCGGCACAAGGTCTTGCCGGAGGACCCGACCATCTACCTGGTGGCGCCGACGCGCACCGACCCGTCGCAAGCCCCGCCGGGGCACGACAACCTGAAGGTGCTGCCGCATATCCCCCACCTGGCGGGGCAGCGCTTCTCCGCCGAGCAGTACGCCCAGCTCCGCGAGCGCGTGTTGGACAAGCTGGAGCGGATGGGGCTGGAGGGCCTGCGGCGGCATATCGTGGTGCAGGACATCTGGACGCCGGAGGACATCCGGGCGCGGTACTACTCGAACGGCGGCTCGATCTACGGCGTGGTCTCCGACCGGATGTTGAACCTGGGCTTCAAGGCCCCGAAGCACAGCAGCCAATACGCGAACCTGTATTTCGTCGGCGGCAGCGTCAACCCCGGCGGCGGGATGCCGATGGCGGTGCTCTCCGGGCAGCAGGTTCGTGACCGGATTATGAACGCAACGCCCCCCGCTTGAGCAAAGGATGAATCGCATGGCAAAAGCACGTATTGGCATTGTGGGCGCCGGGCCGGGCGGCCTGACGGCGGCGATGATCCTGGCCCACCGCGGCCTGGACGTCACGGTCTTCGAGCGCGAGGACGCGGTCGGCGGGCGCAACGCCGCCCTGCACCTGGGCGACTACACCTTCGACACCGGGCCGACCTTCCTGATGATGCGGTTTGTGCTCGACGAGATGTTCGCCGAGACCGGCCGCCGCACCGAGGACTACCTCGAGATGACCGCGCTGGACCCGCTCTATCGGCTGAAGGTCGCCGGGCGCGACCTGTTCCCCTCGCCGCAACTGGAGGTCACCAAGGCCGAGGTTCGTAAGCATTTCCCAGGCAACGAAGACGGCGTCGCGCGCTTCCTCAAGGCCGAGCACGCCCGCTTCGAGCGCCTGCTGCCCTGCCTGCAAAAGGACTACAGCAGCCTGAGTGCCTATTTCGCCCCGATGTTTCTCAAAGCCCTGCCGCGCATGTCGCTGGGCCGCTCGGTGTTTCAGAACCTGGGCCGCTATTTCGACGACGAGGCGTTGCGCATCTGCTTCGCATTCCAATCCAAGTATCTGGGGATGTCGCCCTGGGACTGCCCGGCCTTCTTCACGATGCTGTCCTTCATCGAGCACGCCTTCGGCATCTATCACGTGCAGGGCGGGCTGAACCGCATCTCGCACGCGATGGCCAAGGTGGTCGAGGAAGAGGGCGGCAAAATCCGCCTGAGCACGCCGGTGAGCGAGCTGCTGCTCGACGGGCGCCGCGCGGTGGGCGTGCGCCTCGAAGAGGGCTCCGAGGAACGCTTCGACCGCGTGGTGGTCAACGCCGATTTCGGCCACGCAATGAACACCCTGGTGCCGCCCGACCGGCTGCGGCGCTACACGCCCGCCAAACTCAAGAAGTGGAAGCTGTCCTGCTCCACCTTTATGCTCTACCTGGGCGTCAACCGAACCTACCCGGAACACCCGCACCACAACGTCATCTTCGCCGACGACTACCGCCGCAACGTGAACGAGATCGCCGACCTGGGCGTGCTCTCCGAGGACCCCTCGTTCTACGTTCAGAACGCCTCGGTCACCGACCCGACGCTGGCCCCGGAGGGCAAGTCGGCCATCTACATCCTGGTGCCCTGTGCCAACCGGCGGGCGGCCATCGACTGGCCGGCGGAATCGGCGGCCTATGCGAACAAGGTGCTGGACCTGGCCGAGCAACGCGGCGGGTTCTCCGGCCTGCGCGAGGGCATCGAAGAGATGCAGGTGACCACCCCCCTCGACTGGCAGACCCGGCACAGCGTGTACGAAGGGGCCACCTTCAACCTGGCGCACAACATCGGGCAGGTGCTCTATTTCCGCCCGCACAACCGATTTGAGGACATTGACAACCTCTATCTGGTGGGCGGCGGAACCCATCCCGGCAGCGGCCTGCCCACCATCTACGAATCGGGCCGCATCTCCGGCAACCTGCTCTGCCGCGACCTCGGCCTGCCGGTGCCCCCGCTGCAGAAAAAGTCCGCGACATAACAAGCCCGGAAAGCGCCCCGCCGCGTCAACGCTGCCGCGACGGCTCACTCCCTGCCGTCTTGTCCGGCATCGTGAACTCGACCACGTCCTGGAAGCGGGTGACGAGGCTGTAGCGCTCGACGTCGACGACCATCAGGGCGCAGGTGGGGGACATCACAAACGCCTCCAGCGAGGTGTGTTTTTCCAGGAACAGCCGGGTGAAGCGGCTGCCCTTCTTGCGCCGCACCTGGCGCGCCCGCCCGACCACGGTGACCGCGCCGGCCTGCTCGAAGTCCGAGGCTTGGTGGCTGCGGCTGTCCACCAGCATGGCGACGCGGGCGTCGGCTTGGAGGTTGGCGAACTTCCGCGTGGCCCTGGGCGTGGCAAAGACCACGTGCTTGAGGTCGTCGGTCACGGCGAAGCCCACCAGACTGGCGTGCGGCTGGCCGTCCGAATGCGTGGCCAACACCGCCAGACGCTGCGAAGCCAGCAACGTCTTCAACGTCGCCGATGCCTGCTCGTCGGTTCCCATAATCGCTCCTTGAATAAATGGCGTTCGGCCCTGCGTTCTCACCGAGGTGCAGTGTACGGAACGCAACGGCAGCCGTCAACGGGCCTGCTAATGAATTATTCACCGCAGAGCACGCAGAGAACGCAGAGGGGGGATGGGTGTAAAATGAGGGAACGATATCGCTGCTCGTGCTCGATGGAGCTATCAGTCGTAGGCTGTAGGCCGTAGACCGCAGGCTGTAGGTAAATCCCCAACCGTCCTCCTCCCCTCATACTCCTGCTCGTGCTCGATGGAGCTATCAGCTATCAGCCAGAAGCGCGTGGGAGCGCGGGAGCGCGGGAGTACCCCGTGCTCGTGCTCGTGCTCATACTCGTGC
>CAZBCO010000211.1:0-6544 GCA_964490295.1 uncultured Planctomycetota bacterium | reverse complement strand
GCCGGGGCCGCTTCGATCTTTTGGATAATCTGAATCTGGCCGGCACCGGCGGGGATAACGATCTGCACCCGCTGTTGTTGGGGGCCGGGATTCGGCGGTATCCGGGCTGCCGGCGGGGCCGGTTTCGGTTCGGGCTCCGGTTCCGGCTCGGCGGCTTCGGGCTCCGGTTCCGGCTCCGGTTGGTCACGCGTGATGGTCACGCGAATTTTTTCGGAGGCCACCGTGCCGGTCCACACGTTGTTCAGGCCGAATTGCTTGCCATAGCTATTACTATAAGTGGCGTGAATATAATAATCGCCGTTTTTCCCGAACAGCGATGTCGGCAGTTCTTCCGTGACGGTCAGCTCCTCGCCGGGTTTTAATTCTTTGAACGACCAGCGACCCATCGCGGGGATGCTGGCCGCCTTCATCCGGTTGTGGTTGGCGTAGGGCGTCGTCTTCTTGTCCTTGGGCGCGGCCACATGCACCTTGGCCAACATCGGGAAGATCATATAGGTGTTCACCAGCATCGGCTTGTTGCCGCTGTTTTTCAGGGTGGCAGTGCAGACGATGGGCTGCTTGGGGTTGTCGGCCAGATTATAAACCCGTTGCTCCGCGCTGAAGGCGAAGACCAAGCCTTGAACCGGTTTCCCGATGCCCGAAGCGGGGGGCGGGGGCTTCGGGGGGCTTGGAACAGGCACGGTGGGTTTTGCCTCGGTGCTGGTGGTTTTCGAGATAGGCTCCTCGGTCATCGACAGTTGATTCAATGCCTGGCGCTTGCGGGACGCGGCCTGGCTCAGCGTTTGGATCCAGAACTGGGCGACGCGCTCCTTACGCGAGCGGATGTTCGGCAGGCCGCCGGGGCCGGTTAAAATGCTTTGAAGCGCGGCGGTCAGGGCACGGGTCTCGCTCTTGGCATCCTTCTGGTTCGCTTCTTTCAAGGCGGCCCCTAAGATGACGAGCAACTTCTCCTTCTCATCGGCCTCGACGGGAGCCTCGACCTTCAGGCCCTTGTTCTCGGCTTCGGCCAGCAGCACGGGACGCAGTTGGTGGGCCCGGAAAAAAGCCGCGCGGAGCTTGTCGTTTCCATCCAGTTCCTTGGCGGCATTGGCCTCGAAGGCCACCATCTTCTTCACCGCATCCGCCTCCTCGGCGTCGGCGGTATCCCACAAGATATGATAACCCGCCTTGCGACGCGAGCTGAGGAAGAGCACCATGGTGTCGCCCTTCTTGAGTTCGGCGGAATGGGCCACGGTGATGCTCTGCTTCGCCTTGAGGTCGATGCCCTTCGTCCGAAGTGGCGTGGTGACGGTGACGCCGAACTGCTTGAGCGTGACCTCGCCGTCTTTGACCTCGCCGGCGGCGTTACCGACGGTGCCGACCACAATGACCGGCGAGATCACGATCTGCTCCTCCAGCAGGCGTTCGGGAGCATTCTCGGCGAGCGCCGCACCATGCAACATCAGACCCAGCGATAGAACCAGAGCCATCCGAACCATCGGCCTCTCCTTATGCTTGACGTTTTGCGTGCGCCCGAACTAGGGCCGCTCGCCGGCTCCGCCGGAGCGCACGTGTTCAATGGTCTTATCCGCCCACTGATCACAGAAGGCACTCTCGCCCTTGTAACCCATAATCAGACAAGGGTCTTCCATGGTCTTGTCCCAGAACAGACGGACACAATCGCGCACCTTCATCAAGCCGACGTCCGCCGCGCCGATCCGGGTCCATCTCATAATGCCGGATTCGGCCAAGACCCTCGCCGCGCGGGAATCCTGCTTGTAGAAGTCGCGGTAGCCCTTGGGACTCATCGTGACCTCGACCTCGACCGGCTCGCCGTCCGGGCCTTTAACCAACGCCTTGCTCTTGGCCATGTAGGGCAGCTTCATCCAGTCTTCGACGACGTGAATCGTGGTGTTGGTGCGGTTGTCCGTTCCGAAGAAGCAGATATAGCCGTCCCAGTCAAAATTGCGTCCGTAGGGGCTGACGCGGTCGAAGGTGCTGCCCTTATCGTGGTCGGCGCAATAGGCCTCGGCGCGCGACCCGATTGCTGCCAGCGAGTGCGTGGGGTGCAGACTGCGCTTACGTTCCGGGCGCTTGAGGAATTCGTTGGTGATGCTGCCGACCCGCGAAGGCGTCTCGTCTGGATCGAAGGCGTACTGAACCGGGCCATCCGGCGAATTGGGCGAAAACGTCGCCGTCAGGGCAGGCACCGCAACCAAGCCGTCCGGCCCGACGGTTTCCAGAAAGGCGTCGATCACCGCGTCCGCACCGCACTTCGGCAACTTGACCAAATCCCGGGCAGACCCCAGCGCCCGAAGATTGCTGTGGAACAGCACCACATCGCCTTTTTTCAAGCCCAGCTCACTCAGCCCCGCCTTGATTCCATCCTTCGTAATCGACATTGATCTCTCCATTGTCACCACAGGGAGCCGGGTCCCGCCCGGCGCGTCGCACACAAACACCCACCATTATAATCGTCCATGGCCCCTGGGGCTATAGTTTAGATACATCAATCGGCCTTTTTGCTTCCGAAAAACCGAGAGCGGCCCGCGTTGCTACATCATCGGGCTTGCCTTGACTCGCGGTGTCCGGCACACTAGAATCGCAGGCCGGGCATGAATCCACCATTTCAGGGGCCGCTTTTGCCGTCACATCATCTGCCACTCGAGATGCTTCGCGGGACGATCGATCGGATCGTGTATTCGAGCGAGGAGACGCATTACACCGTCGCCCGGCTGGTGCCGGAGGAGGCGTCGGCGGCTTCGGAGCCGGTGACCATCGTGGGTTCGTTGCCGTCGCTGGTCGAGGGCGAGGTGATCCTGGCCGAGGGGGTGTGGAAGACGCACAAGCGGTTCGGGCGGCAGTTCGCGGTGGAGCGCTACAGCACGGTGGTGCCGCCGACACGGGCCGGGCTGGAGCGCTACCTGGGTTCGCGGCTGATCCGGGGCGTCGGGCCGGAATTCGCCAAGCGCATCGTCAAGAAATTCGGCGAAGAGACCCTCCATATCATCGACGAGGAGCCGCGTCGCCTGCTGGAGGTGGAGGGCATCGGCGAGGGGCGGCTGGAGGCGATCATGCAATCCTGGGGGGAATCGCGCTGCGTCCGCGACGTGATGGTCTTCCTGCAGGGGCTGGAGATCAGCGGGGCCTACGCGGTGCGTATCTACAAAAACTTCGGGGCAGGGGCCATTGATGCGGTCAAGGCCAACCCCTATTGCCTGGCGTCGACCGTGCGGGGCATCGGGTTCAAGACGGCCGACCGTATCGCGTCGAAGATGGGCTTTCCGCACGACGCCCCGGAGCGCGTCCGGGCGGGCCTGCTCTATCTGTTGGGCGAATTGGCGAACGACGGCCACACCGCGTATCCGCGCGAGGCGCTGATTCAGAAGGCGTCGGAGCTGTTGCAGGTCGAACTGGACCAGGTGGAGACGGCCATCGCCGAGGAGGAGGCCGAGGGGCATATCGTCGTGGAGCGCGAGTTTGACGGCGAGCCGGTTTATGCCTGCGGGCTGCACGCCGCGGAGTTCGGCGTGGCCGAGCTGCTCAAGGCCATCGATGCCAGTGAGTCGGAATTGCGCGAGATCGACGCTCCGCGCTCCGTGGCCTGGGCCGAGGAGCGAAACCAGATTGCTCTGGCCCCGACGCAGCGCGAGGCCATCGAAGCGGTGCTGACGCACAAGGTCACGGTGATCACCGGCGGGCCGGGCGTGGGCAAGACCACCATTGTGAATTGCATCATCCCCATCCTCCGCCGCTCCGGGATGCGCGTGTTGCTGGCCGCGCCCACCGGGCGCGCCGCGAAGCGGCTGGCCGAAACCACCGGCCACGAGGCGCAGACCATCCACCGCATGCTGAAGTGGAACCCGCAGACCGGGGCCTTTACCAAGAATGAGGACGACCCGCTGGAGGCCGAGGCGATTATCGTCGATGAAGTCTCGATGCTGGATATCGGCCTGATGCGCGATTTGCTGCTGGCGGTGCCCTTGACCGCGGTGCTGGTGCTGGTGGGCGATGTGGACCAACTGCCCTCGGTCGGTCCGGGCAATGTGCTGCGCGACATCATCGCCTCGGAGCGGTTCCCGGTGAAGCGGCTGGAGACTATCTTCCGGCAGGATGAGCGCAGCCCGATTGTCTGGAATGCCCATCGCATCAACCACGGGCGTATGCCCGATCTGGAGCAGGCCGCCGGGGCCGAGAGCGAGGGCTTCTATTTTGTCGAGCGCAACTCGCCCGAGGAGGTGCTGGAAACCCTGCTGGAACTCTGCGTGAGCCGTATTCCCAAGCGATTCGAGATGGACCCCGTGGATGATATCCAGGTGATGGCCCCGATGTATCGCGGCTTGGCCGGGGTGACGCATCTCAATGAGGCCCTGCGCGAGCGGCTGAACGCCGGGGCCGAGCCGGTGGCCAAGCGCTTTGGCCGCAGCTTCGCCCCCAACGACAAGGTGATGCAGATTCGCAACGACTACGATAAGGATGTGTTCAACGGCGATATCGGGCGCGTGGCCGACGTGGACCGCGTAAGCGAGCGGGTGACGGTGCGCTTCGAGGAGAAGTATATCGAGTATGGATTCGACGAGCTGGACGCTCTCCAGCCGGCCTATGCCATCTCGGTGCATAAATCGCAGGGCAGCGAATATCCCGCGGTGGTCATTGCGCTGACCTCACATCATTATATGATGTTGCAGCGCAACCTGCTCTATACCGCCGTAACACGCGGGCGACGGCTGGTGGTGGTGGTGGGCGACAAGAAGGCTCTGGCGACTGCGATTCATAACGACCGTATCCGCCGCCGCCATACGCGGCTGGCCGAGCGGCTCAAGCGGCAGGGAGGCGGCCCGGATTGATTGCCGCCGGCGGCCGCTGAACGCCACAGGGGCGAAGACTGCTTATGCCTTACGAACGAGCACACGGGGTGGTGATTCGCCACCAGGATTACAGCGAAACCAGCGAGATCATCACCTTCTACACCCGCGAAACCGGGCGTCTGGTCACGCTCGCCAAGGGCGTCAAGCGCAAGTATAGCAAGATGATGGGCCACGTTGACCTGTTCAGCTACGGCGAGATCATCTTCTCCAAGGCACGGTTCCGAGACCGGTTGAGCATCCTCACCGAGGCGGCGGCGTTCGAGACCTTCCCTAAGCTGCGCAGGGACTTGGCCGGCTACTACGCCGCCTGCCACGCCGCCGAGCTGCTGCTGAACCTCACCGCCGAAGACGACGCCTGCCCGGAACTCTTTGATGAATTCCTGGGCATGCTCCGTCGTCTGGAAGAGGTTGTCGATCCGGCGGTGGCCCTCTATTCGTTCGAGGCACATCTCCTTGTGATGACGGGCTTTATGCCCGAAGTGTCCCGCTGCGTGGTCTGCGGCAAGGAGAACAGAGAGCGGCGTACCGCCTTTGGGCCGAGCCAGGGCGGCGTGGTCTGCCCGGACTGTGCCCCCGGCGAGCCGGGCTTGGTGCGCGACGTGCCGACCGGGGCGCTCACGTTGTTGGGCCGGCTCGCTCGGCGCGAGCTGACCCGACTGGACCGCATCACCATCCCGCCCAACGTCGCCAAGCAGATGCGCACCTTCCTCGACGAGTACGAGACCTATATCATGGCCCGGCCGCTCAAGACCAGCCGCCGAACGCACCGCACCCGATCGCACCTTGCCACCCGACGATGACAGCGGATGTCGGAAAAGTGGGGGCTGCCGAGAGGGCCGCCCCCGCTTTCCTTTGTGTCTGCACATCCTTAAGTCCTTCTTTTACGCAGTGCGAGGAGTGCCATGCCGAACAGACCCAGGCCGCCGGGTTCGGGAATGGCCGAGGATAACAACGTCACCGGGCCTTCCATCACTTCATAGACCTCGCGCTGTGTCAGTTGCACGCCATACACGCGGAAGTCGTCGATGTCGGCATCCATATGTCGCTCGACAGTGCCCCGTAAATCTCGGGCACCAAGCACCATTGGGTATTCCCAGTCGGCGTAGGTTTCAGCCTCATTGCCTCTACCAAGCGAAGTGGTCAGCGTATGATCAGTTCCGTCAATATAGACAATGCCTGTATCCGCTTCGCTGTCCCACGTGACTGCGATATGGCGCCATGTGCCGTCACGCCATGTGTTTGTGACCGGATAGACGTATGATCGGTAAGTCTTATCATCTTGAGATCTTACAAAGAGGACCAGCCCGCCGACCATCGTATCTTCTGAAGGGTCCATGTTTCCATGCAATTGCCAACCCATCGTGGACCCCGTATTAAGAGTTCCAGCCAGCGTGAACGGTTGGTTGGTGGTGGTATTGATCCAGAAGGTAACGCTGCCCACCGGTATGCCGCCGTTCTGATTCGGATGGCCTCCGGTCGACAGGTCCAGATAGTCGTTGCTGCCGTCGAAGCGAATCGCCTTGCCGAACTTGCTGTTCACCAGCGTGGGATCGCTGTCGGAATCGGTCAAGACCGCTGTGCCCTCGCGGAACACCGCATCGGGCGCTCCCGATATTTCGTTCTTGAGCACACCGCCGGTATAGTATTCGTCGAACTTGAAATACGAGAGCGGCGTCGGCCCGGCCTCGAGCCGCATC
>CAZBCO010000210.1:0-4765 GCA_964490295.1 uncultured Planctomycetota bacterium | reverse complement strand
GCCGGCGTTGCCGCGTGGCTTGGCTTTGGCGAAGATTTTGCCGGGGTGTATGGTGCGTTGATGCAAGTACCTGAATGGACCACGGTTTGGGAGGCGGTGCCCGCCTGGCTGCTTCGCGGGGTGTTTTTGGTGCTCTGTGGCCTGGTGGCGGGATGGTGTGTCTCTTTCAAATTAGCGTTCCACGCCGCGTGTTATGCCTTGTTGCGTCGCTGGGCCGACTTGGCTCCGTTCGGCGAGATATTCACCGAGGCCGGGGAACTTCAGGCCCGTCGGCAACCTACGGAAACCACCTCATGAACGGGCCAACCGTCGCCATTATTGGCCGCCCCAATGTGGGCAAATCCACACTCTTCAACTCGCTGCTTCGGCGTCGCGTCTCGATTGTCGAGCCAAGCAGCGGCGTCACGCGCGATCGCGTCTCCGCGCTGGTGACGGAATCCGGCTGTCAGTTTGAGCTGGTTGATACCGGCGGGATGGGCATCGGCGACCGGGATGTGCTGGCCGACGCGGTCGAAGCTCAAATCCGGGCGGCCATTGAGCGGGCCGAGGCCCTGGTACTGGTGGTTGACGCCGCCGAGGGAGTCCTCCCCCAGGACCGGGAAATCGCCGACAAGGTCCGCAAACTGGGCAAGCCCGTGGTGCTGGTCGCCAACAAGGCCGAATCCGAGCAGGCCCAGGCCACCGCCGCCGAGTTCCATCAATTGGGGCTGGGCGAGCCGATGATCATCTCCGCCATCCACAAGCGCGGTATCGGAGAGCTGCGCGAGCGTCTGGCCGCTCTGGTGGCCGATGCCGCGACCGGCGAGGCATTGGAACCCGACCTCAAAATCGCGATTGTCGGGCGCCGCAACGTCGGCAAATCCACCTTCATCAACGCCATCGCAAAGGAAACGCGGGCCATTGTCAGCCAGCTGGCCGGCACGACTCGCGATTCGGTGGACGTGCGGATCGAGCGAGACGGCCGCGCCATCCTGGCCATCGACACCGCCGGGTTGCGACGAAAGAAAAAAGTGGACAGCGGCATCGAGTTTTACAGCCAGGTGCGCGCCGAGGAGTCGGTGCGACGGGCCGATGTCGTGCTTCTGATGCTTGATGCACGTCAGCCGCTCTCGCGTGTGGACAAGCGGCTGGCCCAGTATATCTGCGATCAGTACAAGCCCTGCATCATCGTGGTTAATAAGTGGGACTTGGCCAAGGATATGGCCACCGACGATTATATCGACTATTTTACCCGCGAACTTCCGGGGCTGGCCATTGCCCCGATTTGTTTTGTCTCCGCCGAACAGAACCGGCACGTCCAGAGCACCGTCGATCTGGCTCGCGTCCTGTGGAAACAGGCTAACACCCGCATATCCACCGGGCAATTGAACGCGGTCATCGACAAACTCAAGGAGCATCCCCTGCGCTCCAAAGGGGCTGCCCGTCGCCCCAAAATCTACTACGGCACCCAGACGCGCACCTCGCCGCCGACCATCATCCTGTTCGTCAACTCCCCGAAGCATTTTGACGACACGATCCGCCGCTACATTACGCGATTTCTGCGCGAAGAGCTGCCCTTCAAGGAAGTGCCCCTGGTGGTTCATTTCAAATTGGCCGGTGATACTCGCCGTCTGGCTCCGCCCCAAACCGAACCGGCCTGAAGAGTGGTTGCAGCGCGCTCGCGGCTCCTGTAAAATAACTCCTGGTCGCCTGCCGACGGGGCTTCGGTTTGCTTAACCCCCCAAGGGGCTTTGGGATGTTGCGTAACCTGATGATTGGGCTAATGATGCCGGCCTTGCTGTGTACCCTGGCCGCCGGGGCCGAGGTGCCGCCCGCCCAACCCCTGGATGCCGCCGTCACGGTGTTGGCCGGTTGGGAGAGCTCGCCCGCCCAGCGCCAGGACGCCATGCAACGCATCGCCAGGGCCGGGGGCACCGCACAGCCGCAGGTGAGACTCTTGCTCCAATCCCACGTCTGGATGGCCCGGCGTGATGGCCTGACGCTGGCAGCACAACTCAGATTGCCCGACTTGGAGGCCTTGGTCGCAACAGCTCTGGCCGACAAGAACTGGGCGGTTCGCGCGCGTGCCGCCCAGGTGAGCGCGTCGCTGGCCGAATCCCAACGCAACGCGGTGCGGCCCGCCTTGAAAAAACTCACGGAAGATCCCATTGCCCTGGTTCGCCTGGCCGCGTACCAAGCCCTGGTCGCATGGAGTCCGGAGGGGCCGGAACTGGTTCTGGCCATGTCGGACCAGGACGTGGAGGTCGCCTATTGGGCGTCTCAGCAATACTTGCAACGCGCCGGAGAAGAGGCCATCAAGCCGGCGATTCGGGCCAAGCTGATTGATAATGTGATCGGCCAGTTGAAGGCTTCACGCTGGATGAATGTGGACGATGTCAGCATCGTCGCCCTGATGAAACTCGGCCCCCCGGCGTCCGATGCGTTTTACGAGTCGGTGATGGCCGAGCCATCCAACCTCCGGCAGGCTGCCGTTTCCGCCATTGGCTCCCGTGCCGGGCGGTCGGGGGTGGACTTGATGTTGCGCTTTGCCGAGGATTCCGACGACAGCGTCCGAAATGCGGCAATGGATCACGTGGGCAGATACGCCGAGGAGCGCCATGCCCCACGCTTGCTCCGTATTCTGACCACCTCTGAAGATTTGAACACCCGGCGCTGGGCGGTGGCGGCCTTGGGGCGGCTTCGTTACCGGAAGGCCGTGCCGCAGATGGTGAAGCTGCTCAAGAGCAACGACCATAATATCCGGCAAACCGTCTTGCAGGCCCTGGCCGGAATGGGAGACCGGAGCATCGCTCCGCAGCTCCTGGCCATGTTCCGAAACGAACGCCAGAGTTGGCGCCGCAGCCAACTGGTGCGACCGGTCGCCGAGCTGCTCGGCCACGAAGGGCAGGATTTTCTTCGGGAGGTTCTTCGAGACCCAAACGCTTCGGTCCGTTCCTACGGCATCTATTCGCTGCGGGGATTGAAGCCCGACGACCGGCTGGCCATCCTGCTGCGCGTGATCCGAGAGGACGACAGCGATACGGTACGGCGCGACGCGATCAACGCCCTGGAGACCGCGCAGGTGAAGGCTGCCGTCGAGGTTCTGACGGTGGCGTTGCAGCAAGGCGGCCCCGAAGCCCGTTCCGCGGCCGCCGTCAAGTTGTCTGAGGCCCGGACGCCGCAAGCGATCCGGGCGCTGCTGGCCGCGTTTTCCAGAGAAGAAAACGTAAGCGTGCGCGAGATGATCCTCAACAGCCTGGGGCGGACGCGGGACCCGGCGACTGTTCCGTTGTTGAAGACTGCTCTCGGATCGCCCGAAAGCCGCCTCCGGGCCGCCGCGGTGCGGGCACTGGGGCAGATGCCCCAAGTCCTCGACGATGAATTGCTGATCCGTATCGTGCTCAAGGAAGACGACGACGCCGTGCTGGCGGTCTGCCTGGAGATGATCAACCAACGCAAGATCAGTGACCCGCGCCTGTTGGCTCCGGTCGACAAGTGGCTCGGGGCACCGGACAGCAATCTGCGCCATCTTGCGGTACAGTGCCTGGGGCGGATTGAAACCCCCGCCGCAGCCAAACGGCTTTGCCGAGTGATCAAGAATGACGACAACCTCGGCACACGCTCGCTCGCTACGGAGTACCTGGTCCGGCTGATCACCGGCGGCAAAGTCGCCCCCCAGGCCATGCTCAATGACCTGGCCGATGCTCTGGCCACCGAGGATGCGGAGCTGCGTTTGCGCGTGGTGAAGGCCCTGGGCGAGCGCCCCGGATCGGAGCTCGCTTCCTTGATGGTCGATGTGTTGGCACGGGACGCGTCGGATATCGTGCGCCGGGAGGCGGCAAGGGTTATCGAACGGGCGGCAGATCGTGCGATTCTCCCGGAACTGCTGAAGGCGGCCCAGGCCGAAGACCGCCCGGAAACGCTCGCCGTGCTTATCCGAGTGCTCGGTAAATTCGACGACCGGCGCGCGTTGCCTTTTTTGAAGGAAGCTTTGGAGGCCGGCAGCCCGTTGGTTCAGGCCGCTGCGTTGGACGCCATCAGCCGATTCCGAGATGCGTCTCTGGTTCCGTTTTATGTGCGGCGCCTGCGCCCCGGCAACAGCGCCGAGGTGCAACTGGCCGGCTTGCGCGTTCTGGCGGATTGGCGCGACCGAAGTGCTTTGCCCGCACTGATGCTCGCTCTCAAGGCCGATGACGCGCGCGTCAGGCACGCCGCCATTCAGGTGCTGGCCGAGTTTATCGACCCCGACGTGGTTAAGGCCCTGGCCGAATACCGGCAGGAGCCGGCCGTGCAGAAATTGCTCGCCACGGCGCGGATGAAGTCCGTCGGCGACGATCTGCTGGCGGCCGCACGGCGCAGCACCGACGACCGGGAGCGCCTCAGCCTGCATCTGGCTCTGGCCGAGATGGGCGACCGCCGCGCGGCCGGGGCGATAACCAAGGCCATTGAAACCGCGACAAGCTCGGAGCAACCGGAGCGGATGTTTAATGCCCTGGTGACCCTCCGGGAGAACGAGGCCTATGAGGTGTGTGAGCGTATAGCTCTCGAAGCGTTCGGTCGGAGGGCGCGGCTTGCGGCCCGGGCGACTGTTGCCCTCGGCATGCGGCCGAGCTTCATCCGGTACGTGGTCGAACAGGTCGAGACCGGCAGTGTGTCCGACAGGTGTTTTTATATCAACCTGCTGTCCGAGGTTCGGGCGGAAGCGGCTCAAGCCCGGCTGCGTCGTGAATTGGCCCTGGCTCTGGAGCGTCCCACCGACATGTCGCTCCTCGTGTCGCTTTGTTCG
>CAZBCO010000209.1:0-11082 GCA_964490295.1 uncultured Planctomycetota bacterium | reverse complement strand
CGGCGGGCGGCCCTCGGTCCCGGCTTTCAAGCGAGGAATGTGGGTATGAAGTGGTTTGTTCGAAGAGGGTGGTTCCCGGTGGCGATGGTGTTGGCCCTGGCCGTGGCGGGCTGTGACAATGGGGCGGAGCCGCCGAAGCAGGCGCCGCCGAAGCCGACGCAGAAGCCGACGTTGCTGCCGGAGTTGGACACCGGGTTCTCGGTGGTGCTGGAGGCCGAGGCCGGAGCGGTGGAGCCGGCGATGGTGGTCGAGGTGTTCACGCCGCACGAGCACGCCGATCTGGGCCTGCAGGAGGCCTCCGGCGGCCGGTGCGTCAGCGTCCCCAAGGGGGCGAACGACGCCGCGAAGCAGGCCAAACTGCCGCTCCCCGGGAGCGTCACGCTCACCTTGTCGGTGCCCAAGGAGGGCGTGTATTACCTCTGGCCCCGGTGTTGGTGGGACGATCAGTGCTCAAACAGCTTCGGCATGTTGCTCGACGGCGGGAGCCAGGTGGCCGGGGCCAAGCCGATCCTGGTGACCGGCACGGTGTACCGGGCCTGGCGCTGGATTAAGTTCCAGGCGCTCGACCCCGCCTCCGGAGCGCCCCGTGGGTTCCGATTGACTCAGGGCGAGCACACCATCACCTTCACCAACCGCGAAGACCAGGTGAAACTCGACCAGGTGTACATCACCGACGACCCGTACGACGTGCCCAGCGGTATCATGACGAAGGGCGGGCTTTGAGCCGGTCGCCTGAAGACGACCGGGACAGAAACCGAGGCGTGGCTTGGCAGGAGGGTGTCCGATGCGAACGTGGCTGATGCTGGTGACGATGGGGATCGCGTGCGTGGCGAGCATGCCGCGCGGCGTGGCGGCGGAGGCCGACGCCGAGGAGGCCCGGCCGCCGGAAGTCCGCGAAGCGGAGGGAAACCGGGCGGAGGAAAATCGGCGACGGGCCGATCTGCGGCGCCAGTGGGCGTTGCTGCGCGAGGCCAACCGGAAACAACAGGCAGGCGAAGCCCTGAATGACGAGGAGCGCGCCGCCCTGGAGCGAGCACGCCAGTTCCAGCGCAACATGCGGGAGCGGGTGGAACGCCAACGGCGTGAGGAGGCGGAGCGTCGCGAGCAGCGCGTGCGCGAGCTGACCACCGGACGCGAGGGCCTGGTGCTCGACGACCGTCTCAACCTGCTGGACGCCGCCTATTACCGGATTGCCGAGATTCACCTGAGCCGCAACCAGATCGAACAGGCGGTGACCGCTCTGGAGCAGCTAATCCGGAAGTCCCCGGACAAAAACGCCGTCGCGCTCACGCATCTCAACCTGGCGGAACTCTACCGCCGGCGGTTGAACAACAAGGAACGGGCTGTGGCCGAATACAAGCGGGTCACCGGCATCTATGCCGCCGATGCCCTCAAGCGGTTGGTCACGCTGTTCGAGGAAGCCAAGCAGATCGACGAGGCTGTCGAGCAGTTGGATACCCTGGCGCGGGATTCCGAGGACAGCTTGCAGAAGCTCGCGGCCCGGCAGGAGCTGGCCGATCTGCTGATGCGCAACGACCGGCCCGACGAGGCGATCGCCACGCTCCAGCAGCTCATCGGCTCGGTCACTTACGAGGAGGCGGTGAAGGCGACCGAGATGTTGAGCGACGAGCTCGAGTACCGGCGCCGCAAGGCCGAGGCCGGCCCGCCCGCGACCTCGTGGAACCGGCGCCCGCCCGGGGCCAGAGGGCGGCGGAACGAGGACTAAAACCGTCAGGCGAGACGTGATGACCGACAACCGCTCACCCCAGGACGAGACCGCTGAAAGCGCCGCGCGGCTGGTGATCCGCATCGGCCCGGACCGCGGCAAAAGTTTCGCGTTGCCCCCGGACGCCGAGGTCGTTCTGGGGCGGTCCGACACCTGCGACATCGTGCTGCGCGATGCCGAGGTCTCGCGGCGGCACTGCTCGGTCCGATACCACCAAGGCGTCGCCCGGGTGCAGGACCTGGGGGCCGCCAACGGCACGTTCCTCAACGGGCAGAAATGCCTGGAGGGCGAATGGACGCCGGGCGCCGAGCTGCGCGTGGGGCAAACCGTCCTGGACCTCGCCCCGCCGCATCAGGTTGGCTCGGCCCCGACCTGGGTCGGCACGTCGGAACCGGCCGAAGCGGCCCCGCCCGCGCCGGACACCGTGCCGGCGCCCGCGGGGAAAGCCCCCCCGCCCGCCTCTGGGCGCAGCCCCCGCCGCCGGCGGCTCGCGGTCGCCGCGGTGCTGGTGCTCCTGGTCGCGGGGCTGGCCGTCGCCTATCCGACGCTTGCGACATACCTGGGGGCCGGGACGCGCCGCGTGACCGTCGACTCCACGCCGGCCCGGGCTGAGGTGTACCTCAACAACCGGTTTGTCGGTGTCGCCCCGGTCGCGGTCGAGGTGAACCTGCGCCGTCCGAATGTGCTGCGCCTGGTGAAGCCGGGCAGCATCACGCAGCGGATGCGGATCGACCGCGCGACGCCCTCGCCGCTGCGCATCGCCCTCGAACCGGAAGCCCTGGCCACGCTGGTGGTCTCGGCCTCGCACCCGGACACCGAGGTGTATCTGAACGGTCGATTTGTGGGCAAGACCGGCGGCCGCGAGCCGCTGCGCATCCCGGACGTGCGGCTCGGCCCGCACGACCTCCGGCTGCAACGCCCCAACTACATCCCCTACCACGAGCGCATCGACGTGACGCGCTCCGGCAACATCTCCGTCCACGCCCGGCTCCAGTCGCGGCAGGCCACCTCCATCCTTAACCTGATCGCCACCCAGCCGCAGAGCGCCTTGCTCTACACCGAGCTGGGCCACGCCCACATGGTACACAAGCAGCTTGACAAGGCGATGGAAGCCTATCAGACGGCGTTCCAACTGGTCTATTCGGGGAAGGACACCAGCAACTACAGGCGTCGGCTGAACGCCGAAGTGACCAAAATCCTGCAAGGCGGGCAGGGCCTCTTCAACTACGGCAACGAGGAGGAGCGGCGCGTCGCCTGCGAAAAGCTCGAAGACGTGTTCGTGGCGTTGAGCCGGGAGTACCCCGCGGCCAAGGCCCGCCTGATGCACCTGGGTAAGTACTACACCAATCGCAACGAGATCGACGCCGCGGTGCGGCTCTATCGCAAGATGATCACCACCGATCCCCAAAACCTCAATCTCTACTCTCAGGTTGCTTCGCTCTCGATGAACCGCAACGACCACGAGGCGGCCATCGCCGTCCTGCGGCAGGCCGACGAGCACTTCCCCGGAAATTGGGCGGTGCATTACCGGCTGGGGGCGGCCTACACCAAGCGGGCCGCGACCGACCTCTCCGCCAACGACCGCCAACAAGCCATCCAGTACCTGACCAGCGCCCTGGAGCTTTGCAACGTCGCCAATCAGAAGCGGAATATCGTCCACTATCTCGACCAGGCCCGGGAGCTGAAGCTCGACTAGGCCGGGCGGGCGTCCGTCCGAGGCGGCTCATGCGACGCCACGTGGCCGGTGATTCTTCTTGATTTAGAGGGGGATTTCTGGATGATGGTGCATGTGTGAAGCAAGCCGGGCCCCTTGAGGTGAGATGTTGTGCCGTATCTGACCATGCTGGCCGATCCGGACCAGGGAACTCAAAACACACTGGTCACGTTGCCCGCCGGGCGGCCGTTCACCATTGGCCGCGGCAAGTCGGCCTCGTTCCGAATCTGTGACCTGAAGATGTCGCGGCTTCACTGCGAGATTTCGATCTCCGGCGGCCAGGCGATCCTCACCGATCTGGGCAGCACCAACGGCACCCACCTCAACGGCAGACGGGTGGTGTCCACCACCCTGACCGACGGCGACGTGGTTCAGGTGGGCTACACACGGTTCAAGTACCACGCCGGCGAGCTGCAACGTCCGCCGGAGGCGCCCGACGCGGAGGCCCCCGCCGCCGGGTCCGGCCTGCCGCCGGAGATGGAAGAGGCCCCGGAGCTGCCGGACGCCGGGCCGGAAGACCGCGAGCTGGTCGAGCGGCTGCGCCTGGCCGGCGAGGTGGCCGCGCCGGTGTTGAAGAAGGGCGACCGTCTGTGCTCGTGTTGTCGCCGCGTGGTGACCGCCCGCGAGCTGAAGGCCGGGAGCGCGACGGATTTCCACGGGCAGGTCTGCTGTCACGCCTGCCGCGTTGACGACCCGCTGATGGGCCGCACGCTGGTGGGCTATCGGATTGATGCGAAGCTGGGGGCGAACACCTGGTCGACCACCTATAAGGCCGAGCAGCTCTCGATGGCCCGCTCCGTGGTGCTGCGGGTGCTCAAGCCCGAAGTCGCCTCCGACAGCGACCTGCTGTCGCAATTCCTGGCCTCGGTCAAGCGGGGCGGGCAGGTCTCCCATCCCAACCTGGTGCGCATCTACGACATCGGGCGGGCCGACGGGCAGTGCTACGTGTCCAGCGAATACATCGACGGCGAGAGCCTTCAGCGCCGCCTGGAGGCCCAGACCGCGTTGCCCACGCTGCGCAGCCTGGAGATTACGCTCAGCATGGCCAAGGCGGTGGCCGTCGCACACCGGAGCGAGGTCTATCACCGCGATATCCGGCCGTCGAACATCCTCTTCAACGACGAGCAGGTGCCCAAGCTCACCGGCCTGGGCTTTGCCAAGAGCATCGAAGACACCATCGCCGCGGCGGGCACGGCCGTGCAGCACAGCCCCGATTTGATTCTTTACTGGGCCCCGGAATGCGTGGCCGCCCCGCGGCTGGCCAGCCGCGAGGCGGATGTCTATTCCCTCGGTGCGGTGTTGTACGCGATGCTCACCGGCGGCCCGCCGTTCCCCGGCAGCGACCCGGTCCGCCTCGTACATCACATCCGACAGGGGCAGCCCAAGCCGTTGGGAGCGGTGCGAAACGACGTGCCCCAGAGCCTCCGCTCCGTCGTCGCCAAGGCCATGGCCAAGCAACCGGCCGACCGCTATGCGACCTGCCAGGACTTCATCGACGCCCTGCACGACACGTTGGCCTGAGCCGGTTTACGACAGGCCCATCGCCTTCAGGTTCTTCAGGCTGATCTCCAGGCTTTCAAACGGGTCGCGTTGGCAGGTGTCCTGTTCGACCAGATACCAGACCGTGCCGGAGGTCTTGGCAGCATCGAGGATGCCGGCCCAGTCGAGGTTGCCCTCGCCGACCTCGGCCATAATCTGCTTGCCGTCGAGGATAGCCATGTCCTTGAGATGCAGCAGCGGGATGCGGCCGGCGGCCTTCTGGACCCACGCCACCGGCGAGCCGCCGCCGTGCTGAATCCAGTAGGTGTCGATCTCGAAGGTCACGGCGTCGGAGCACTCCTCCATCAGGATGTCGAGGCCGGTCTTGCCGCCCATGTCCTGAAGCTCAAAGCTGTGGTTGTGATAGCCGAAGGTCATCCCCTGTTCCTTCAGCTTCTCGGCGACCACCGACACCTCGCGGGCGAAGCGATGGTAGCCTTCGGGGTTGCGGTAATCACCGGGCAGGCTGCCGATGGCCGGATACGAGCAGCCCAGCGTGCGGTGCTCATCGACCACGCGGTCGAAATCCTTGACCAGATCCTCGAAGGGGATATGCGTCGCCGCGCAGGTCAGCCCTTCGCCGTCGAGCATCGACCGCAGCTCGCCCTTGTCGATGGGGCCGAGCGCCGAGGCCTGCACCGCCTCGTAACCCATCGCCCGCACCTTCTTGAGCGTGGCCGCGATGTCCGCCGGCGTCCTCGTGAAATCCCGCAACGTGAACAACTGTGCCCCAATCACCGAACCCGCCATGTCAACACTCCTGTAAAAGAAAGACATCCGAAGCGCCTCTCAGCATAACGCCCCAGCCGCCGCGCGTCAACCATCAGGCACCCCGCTGCCCGCGAACGCTCCGCGCGACAGGCTTGCATTTCCAGTGCCTGACGCGATAATAGATCAAGGGAACCGAAAGGAGACGGCGCGATGAAATACCGGGTGGTGCTGATCAAATCGGACGAAGGGTACGCGGCCAGTTGTCCTTCGCTGCGCGGGTGTCATTCCCAGGGAGCGACCAAGGCCGAAGCCCTCGACAACATTCGTGAGGCCATTCGAGAATGGCTCGATTCGGAGAAGGACGAGCGGTCCGCCTTCGAGGTGATCGAGGAAGAAGTCGAGGTCTCCGCCTGAAGCATGCCGCGCATCCCAGGGGTCCATTCCAACCAAGCGGTGCGGGCCTTGGAGAAGGCCGACTTCCGGATTATCCGACAGGGAAAGCATATCGTGATGTCAAACGGGCAAGTTCGCTTGACCATTCCCCGTCATAATCCCATCAATGCTTTTACAATGGGAGCTATCGCTTCCGATGCCGGCCTCACGCCAAACGAGTTCAGGCAACTGCTGTGAGCGGGCCGGCGTTTATCTGGGCAAATCGGGGACAGGCAACGGGGTGCCAGTCCCCGGTTGCCTCGTGCTCATGCTTGAAGCTTCATCTTTCGGCGGGCCAGAGCCGTCGGGCCGGTCGGACAGGTCAGGCGAATTGCCCCGCGCTCCCATGCTCCCACATTGCGGGGCGTTAATTTGGGAACGGCTCCGGCCACGCGGGGGGTTCTGCGCGGGGCAGGCGCGGATCAGGGGCCGGGGCGTCGGGGGCGCGGCGCCAGAGGAGGCGCTCGGCGACTTGCCAGTTCTCGTCGAAGAAGCCCGCCACCACCGCCGCGTCGGTGTCGTCGTAGTCGGTGCCTCGGCGGAAGATGATGAAGTCGGGCAGCAGGTCGTACTTGTGGTTCTCGGGGAGCCGCTCGCCGTAGGGCAGGCCGGAGCGCACCACGACGTAACGTTCGGGGTTGAGCGGGTTGGGATAGATCATCACCAGCCCGTGGTCCGCGCGGTCGTAGGTCTGGCCCTGGAACTCGAATCTCCGGTCGGTGATTTTGATGGGGAGCTTGTCGGCGATGCGCTTGAGAAGGAGGTTGTCGGACGGCGAGCCGTGCAACACGAGGTTGGCGCTCCGGAGGTGCTTGTCGGTAACCCGGTCGGCCCGCTTCCAGAGGGGCATCGACTTGGTGAAGCGGTACCATTCGCCTGCGTAGCGGCTCAGGTCGTCTTGCAGGCGCCGGAGATCGTCTTTGTCGCCCGCCTCCCCGGAGCCGAAGACGAGGAGGAACCGCTGGGTCAGGGCTTCCTTGATCGGGCCGCAGAGCGTCGGCGTCTTGCGCAGCTTGCCCACCGGCTTGACCGGGACCACCTCGAAGGTCGCCGGGCCGGGCTTGGCGACCGGGTGCTCCTGGCCGTTGATGCGGGCGGTGAGCCTGGGGGCCTTGCCGACCAGCTGTTCGTCGAGGTCAAGCGTCAGCGAGGCGACGTTGGAGGTGGTCACCTCGAGCCGCGAGCGGTCGGCGTTCAGCTCGGCCTGCACGCGGATCGGTTCGCCCCAGCGGATCAGGTCGTGGACCGTGACCCAGTGGCTGCGCCGGTATTTGATGCTGTAGGCGGTGAAGTCCACCCGCTTGGGCCAGCGGTTGAGCTTTCGGTCGGGGTGATTCATCCATTGGAAGATGCCGTCGGTCTCGAGTACGCGGTTCATAATCCAATGGTCTTCGTCGGGCAGGATGTGCAGCGTGGCGTCGGCTCCCATCGCCCGCATGGCCTGATGCATGCGGCGGCTCTGCTCCGGGCGCACCAGGCTGTCGGCGCTGCCGTGGTACATCAGCAGGGGCGTGTTACGGAAGTTGCCCCTCGCCGCGGCTCCGAATTCAAGGTCCAACAGCCGGCGCTTCCACGGCTCGACCTTGGCCGGGTCGAGTTGTTTCCAGAGGTAGTAATCGGGCCGCCCGGCGAGCGAGACGATGCCCGCCCAGCGACCGGGGAAGTGCGCTCCGAGCGTGAAGGTGCCCATCCCGCCCATCGAATAGCCCATCAGATAGACGCGGTCGGCGTCCACCGGGAGGTCGCGGCTCACCCGCTCCAGCACCTCGATGACATCGGCCTCGCCGATGCTCTGGAAATCGGTGTTGCTGCGGGCGAAGGGGACGGCGATGTAGACCCCGTGCCGGTCGGCCTGCTCCAGCAGAGCGGGCGACAGCATCTGCCAGTTCAACTTGTCGAGGTCGGGGCTGTACCCGTGCAGATAGACGATGCAGGGCCGGGGCGTTTTGCCGTCGTGGGCGCGCGGTACGAAGATGTAATACGGCTGGGCGGAGTCGTCCACGGTCGAGAGATAGGCGTGCTCGCTGAGGCCGGGCTGCACCGGCCGGGCTTGGCGCTGCTCAAGCCGCTGGAGCGCCGCGTCCCCGTCATCAAGCTCGGCGACCGTCTGGTCCAGGGTGTAGAAGCCGCGGCTCATCAGCCCGGCCTTTTCCATCTTGAGCATCGCCAGGGCATAATCGGGCGTCTGATAGCGGCGTTCGCCAAGCCGGCGGCCCGCTTGCCGGAGCCGCTGGTTGAGCGATTTCGTCCATTGGGTCAGGCCCTCGGCCAGATGGAACTCATGGGTGATGCGGCGGACGACCTGGCCGCCGGACAGCAGCTCGACGCGGGCCACGTAGCCCGGCTCGGTCGCGTCGCGGGGCACGGCCCAGGCCAGCGGCAACGGCTTGGCAGCGAGGGAGCCGGCCGACACGGTCACCGGGTCGAGCGTCCGAATCAGCCGCCCGCGCCGGTCGGTCAACGTCGTCCGAATAGTTAAGTCCTGCTTCAGCAACGGCGCCCCGGACGGCGCGTGAAGTTGCATGGGCACCTTCTGTTCGGGACGCAGCAGCCCCTCGACGCCGGGCTGGATGGCCAGCGCCTGGGCCAGCAGCTCGGGGCCGCGAGCTTCGGGCACACGCAACAGCACGCGAACCGGCGCGGCGACCCGCTCGTCGCCGGAGCCGGGCGCGGTCAGCGAAAATCGGAAAATAGCCTGCCGGTTGCGCGAGAGCAGCTTGACCAGCACGCGGCGCGTCTGCCCCTTGTTGAGCTTGATCTTGGCCGTTCCACGGGGCAAGTCCGGGGCGTCCGGGTCTGGGGCGATGGCCAGCAGCTTTTGTCCGTCGAGCCACACCGTGGCCTGCATCCAAGCCAGCAGCTCCAGTTGATACGTCCCGGCCCGCTCGGCGCGGAGCTCGCACGCGGCATAAAACACGGTCTCGCCTTCGGTTCGGGCGCGGCCGCTGAGGTCCAGGTATTCCTTGGTGAACGCCTCGGCCCGCCAGGCAAAGGGCCCGCCCTCGGCGTGAGCGAAGCCCTCCGTCTCGCCCATCTCTTTGGGCAGCAAGGACTTATCGAAGCCCGCCTCGCGGTCGAAGGCCAGCGGCGGCGAGACCAGCCAGGTCGAGACCGACCCGCCGGGGCCGAGCTTGCACTCCATCGCGCGGGCCGGGCGGCACGAAACGGCGGCGATAACCGTCATTACGCAGAACAGATAGGGTATGTTTTTGGCGTTGAGATGTCGGATGGCTACCACTCCTTGTGGTGGGCTACTTCTTGGCCCGCACCTTCAATTCCTTGACCGGGGTGTCGTCGCTCCAGCGGCCCATAAAGCGTTGTTCGGGCGTGTCGCCCAGGGCGTATTCACGATGCTTGCCGTGAAACACGGCATCGGTCAGGCCGTCGAACAGCTTCCAGGTTCCGTAATAATCCAGCGCGTCCACGCCCATGCGGCCCGGCCTGCGCCCGCTGGCGACGGGGAAGAAGTGCCCGGCCTCCAGGGCGGGGCGGCCGTGAGCGTCGCTGCGCACAATGACGTAATCGCGGTCGGCCTTCGGCAGGTGGCGAATTCCGTCCCAAATCTTGTCGGCCCCGCGGGCTGCGACTATCGTGTCGTCCTCGCCCACTAACACCAGCACCAGAGTGCCCTTGGGCACCGCCGAGTAGTCGGCCATGATGCCGGACAGGTCTCGGACGAAGCGCCGCGCGTGGCTTGGCCCTTGGTTATCGCCCGGCTCGACGGAGAAGGCGGCTTGCGGCTGTGGGAGCTTCTCGGCAGCGGCGATGGCGGTCAGGTTCATCGCGATGACGCCGCCCAGCGAATGGCCCACCGCCGCGACGCGCCCGATGTCGGGGCGGACGCGGCCGTCTTTCTCAAGCTCGCCCAGCGCGGCCCGGATGGCCCGCACCGCGTTGCCGGTCATCTCGTTCGGAGCGGTGAAGATCGACGCCTGATAGCGCGGATAAAGGACAATATGGCCACGCCGAACCAGATGCTGAATCCACTCGCGGTACACCCGTGGCGACATCGCCGCCCAGCCGTGCAGGAAGTAAATCACCGGGGCCTGCTCCGGCTTCGGGTCCGCCGGTTCATAAATCCATATTTCGGAATCTCCATCGCCGATTCGTGCCTCGGAGACGGCCGCGTGCGCATACTCCGCCCCGCCCGGCCCGGTCTTCGGCTGGCCCGGCGGCGTGGGGTGTTCGCCCGCGTGGGCCGTCGCCAGGCAGACCGTCAGAATCAGCGCCGTTTGCCGTATCCATCGCAGCTTTTCGAACAGCTTCATCGGTTGATCTCCGGGCCAAGGATTGCTCTATCCCTCCACTACTATAGAGTCAGAAAAGAACCCCGTTTTCGGGCCATTTTTTATTTTGTTGCAAAATAATTTGGAGCTCGAAGCGTAAGTCATTGATGATAAATTGTTTATGTGGAGGCAAGTTTTTTCGCAAATCGACATGCGGCCTCCGTGATGCGCGGCCCCGGACGGCGGGGGACGGGGTGAATCGGCCGGCGCGGGCTAGACCTTCTCCCAGCGCAGCAGGTTGGCGACGCGGGCGAGCGTTGAGTTGCCGTCGGTGATTTCGCCTCGGATGCGGTTCTCCTTTTCGAGGCAATCCTGGCCCCGGTTGGCGATCTCCGCGGCCTGCTCCTTGGGCACCACGATGACGCCGTCGTCGTCGCCGATAATCCAGTCGCCGGGGCAAACCTGCTGGCCGCAGACGCGCACCGGGACGCCGATCTCGCCGAACCCCTTCGGCTCGCCCGCGTGGGGCACGATCTGCCGGGCATAGATCGGGAAGCCCAGCGCCCGGATGTCGGCGCTGTCGCGCACCGCGCCGTCAATCACCACGCCGGCCAAGCCCTTCTGAATGCAACTGTTGGTGGCCAGCTCGCCCCAGACGGCGGGGGGCACGCCGCCGGCGGCGATGACAATCACCGAGCCAGGTTCGGCGGCGTCGATGGCTTCCACCGGCTTCG
>CAZBCO010000208.1:0-6909 GCA_964490295.1 uncultured Planctomycetota bacterium | reverse complement strand
GAAGAGAAACAATTCCTTCTGCTGCATGTTCCACGTCCCCGGCACCCGCATCGGCGTCCATTCCAGCGGGAAGACATCATCGGCATGCGGCCCCAGCTTTGCCTTCGGACTCTTCCAGCGCTCCATCTGCCGCGCCCGGTAATACGGATCAATCGCAAAGTCCCAGGTTCCGTTCAACGAAAGGCATTCCCTGTTCATCCGTCACTCCATGTTTGGTTTTCGTTGCAGCAAGCCGCACCTACCGCCGCGAACAGGACAACAACCGACTCTGTTCCAGCCCCTACTCCCGCCACGTCAGGAAAGGGATTCTCTTGCAGCATTCATAAACATGTGCCTACCCGACCAATTCCAGAAGCGGATATCCTGCTCAATGAAGAACCATTTGACCACCTTGAGAATAACTTCAGACGACAAGCCATCGGCGAATTTAAGTGTTTGATACTCAGCCCGGAAATCTTGCGGATCTTCGCATTGAAACACCCTCTCAATGAGGCTTAGCAGCTTTGCAGCGTGCTCAGGGTTGGCCTGCTTCTTGGATTTAAGGTCGGCTTTGATGTCCTCGTGGGCAGGATTATCCTTCCCGTGAGCAAAGACGTGATTCTCCACGTGAATCACGAAATCAAACCCTTTGCTTAGAACTGCGGGCCTCGTTAGATACACCCGATCTCCGGAATCCAGCCACTCAACGTTGTAACGATATTTTGCCGTTAAGTCGCCCTTACCCTGTCCGGGTCTTTCTTTCATCAGTTCGTCCAATACCATTTCACGCAAAGCATTTCGATCCTTTTCGTGCTCCCCTGTGAGTGACGAGAGTTTGATTGTCAGATGAATATCCGGGTAAAGAACCATCGCCGCTAATCTCCTGTCCTACAACCCCAAAATGTGAGCCACAAAACACTTTCGAGCATAAAAAGCCCGGCTTCGGCTGCCGTGACCAGGGCCTTTTGTGCGCGGTTGCACGAAAGTTCCCATTCTACCAGTCAAAGAGTCAAATCCTGAATGCCCAATAACATATCGCACCTCATCGTAATCCGCCTTAACCTGATCGTATATTGCTGGGACATCAAGATTAAAAGAAGCCACCCTGACCAAGACGGAAGAAACTTCCGTCTTGGCTTCAAACATGCGAGCACATACCACCATCTTGCGCAGTTTGGAAAGAAGATGACTCTCCTCAAAGGTCTTTTGGAGAACATTAACATGGTCGATCATCGTAATCGCCATCGTTTCTTTTAAGACGATACGCCCTGACTTCAAGCGTTTCAGCGGGACGATCTTTAGCTCCCAAGACCCAAAATTTGGCGATTGAGCAGAATTGATTGGAAGGCCGAGATATCGCTCAATCACATGCCCTGCCCAACCCTTATTGATCCTCTCCCCTTTCCATACTGTAACATCCAGCGGATCCGCAAGGGATCGCAGGTCTTTTCCTTCTAAACATTTCAATCGAGCGATTGCATCTTGTCTATCCATCAATTACTCGGCAAAGAGATGATTTTTCGAGTCGGCAAGAGCGTCTTTTATTCGCTTCTCAGCCACTTGGAGGTAATCCGATTCTATGTCGATGCCGACAAAGCGCCGCCCATTGTTTACACATGATACCCCCGTAGTTCCACTACCAGCAAATGGATCAAGCACCAGCATTCCCGGTTCCGTGCTCGATAAGATAATCCGATCCAGCAAATCCGTCGGCTTCTGTGTTGGATGCTTGCCATAACGTTTTTCGTGATTATTCGGAGATTTAAAGGACCAAACATTTTTCATCTGTTTGCCATGATTCAATCGTTTCATCAAAGCATAATTGAAGTAGTGCTTCGCGCGTTCAGACTTACGAGCCCACAACACGATTTCCGTAGAATGTGTAAAATATCGACAAGCCAGATGAGGCGGCGGATTGGGCTTCACCCAGACGATATCATTTAATATCTTGTAGCCTAATTGTTGCATCGCGTATCCGACTGAATAGATAACATGGAGCGTGCCGGAAACCCAGATTGTTCCATTCGGACGAAGCAAGCGCCTGCACTCGGACAGCCAGTCCAACACGAACTGATGGTCGGCCTCGGCTCCCTTTGACTGGTCCCATTTACCCTTATTAACAGAGACCATCCGACCAGCGTGACAAGTAATCCCGTTGTTTGAAAGGAAATAGGGGGGGTCGGCAAAGATCATATCGACGCATTCTGACGGAGCAGCCGACATTACATCGATAGAGTTGCCCTGTATGAGTTTGACGCCCGCATCCGGATCAAAATAGACGGTTTCAGCACTGGTGGCATCCCCGTCCGGCTTATAGGCAACTTCAGCCTCACTCACAATAAATGAAAACGGACTTAATTCACCAGCACCATCCTTATCTTTACGCCGTACCTTCTCGGTGGCGGGCTTTCGAGTTTTCCGTGATGTGCGCTTTTTCGTCGTTTTCTTTTCAGTCATGCCGTCATCCTACGTTTTCTGATTGCACGTTTCAAGTCTACGGATCAGTTTATCACATAACGCTGCTTTCCGTCCTTATTCCTTTTATGGGGTTGGCTTCCATCGATCGGCACGCAATACGGGCCTTCGGGGAAGACGGCGAAGGTGGCTCCGTCGGCGGCGGCCTGGTCGATAAGGGCTTGGACGGCGGCGGCGGGGTCGGGGGTGCTGTGGCCGTGGACCGAGAGGCGGCTGAGGACGTCGGGGGCGAGGCCGGGGGTGACGAAGTGCAGGCCGTCCTGACCGACCTGCCGGAGGGCGTGGCATTGCATCTGGAATTGCCACTGGTCGCGGACGAAGACATCGGGGCGGCGGATGGCGTCGAGAAACTCGCCCCAGCGTCCGGCGTACTCGGCCATCAGCCGGGTGTAGTCGGCGCCGCCGATGCCCTCGGAGCAGCCGCCGAAGCCGATAACCTGTCCACCGGGCCGCACCGCGGGCAGGCAGGCGACCAGGCCCTTGACGCACTGGTAGAAGGTCGTATCGAGCGGATAGCCGCCGCATGAGGTCAGCGCCACGTCGGCGGGTCGGGCCACCGGGCGGCAGGCGCAGCGGACGGCGAAGGCGCAGGCCTCGGCGTGCTCGGCTTCGAGGTCTCCGGCAAACGCCCGCACCACGCGGCGGGCGCGGTCGAGCACCACATCGACGGCGAAATCGACGCCCACCGCACGGGCGACGCTCAACGCCTCCTGATGCAGCGGGTTGCCGTCCAGGTTGGCATTGCGGGCATTCGGGTTGGCGAGGAACTCGGCCCCGTGAAACTGCCTTACCGTGGCCGGAGAGGCAAGGCCGGGACAGACGGCCTTGCGCCCGCCGGAGAAGCCGGCCATGAAATGCGGCTCGACCAGCCCAGTGGTCATCCGGAATCCGGCCTCGACGAACCGCCGATTCACGCAGACCGCCGAACCCGCCCAGGTGCGGGCCTCAAGCTCGACCAGCGTCGCGGGATCGTCGGCCCGGTGATCGACAATGCGGTAGCCCGCGACGACCCGCTCGCCGAACATCTCGCGGCGTTCGGCCTCGGTGCTGGGGCGGTGCAACCCGGTGGCGACCAGCAGGGTGACGGCCTCGCGGGGCACGCCGCCCGCTTCGATCTCGGCCAGCAGCCCCGGCAGAAACGCCGCGTAAGGGATCGGCCGGGTGATATCGGAGACGGCCACGACGACCTCGCCCTCACGCCGTCGGGCCAGCGCCTCGCGGAGCGGCGGCGCGCCCAGCGGCTCGCGCACCGCGGCCAGCACCAGGGCCTCCGCCGGGGCCGTCGGTTCGGGGAACGCCGACTCGAACACCGTCGAGCCGTCGGGCACGCGGAGATGCAGGGGTTCGCGTCCGCAGAGGAACGAAATCTGCACGGGTTTGACTCCTTGAAAAGGCTCATATCGGGCGACCGGTCGGCGTTCGCCAACACTGCCCCGTATTATACCCCGCTCCGTCCGCAGGGCAATCGCCCCCGCCCGCCGCCCGCGTCAACGTTGCGATGCGGGCACCGCGCCGCTATAATGTGGCTTGATTTTACCGACCCCACAACGTGGAGCACGGATGAAGCTGACACGGTTGACCATCCGGGAATATGCCGAGAGCCTGGCCGTCGCCTTTATTCTGGCGATGATCATCCGACATTTCGTGGTCGAGGCGTTCCGCATTCCGACCTCGTCGATGGAGCCGACGCTGATCGGCAGCGAGACCCACGGCGACCGGATTCTGGTCAGCAAGTTCGGGTTTGACCTCCATCCGCCCCAACAGTTCGACGTGGTGGTGTTCAAGATCGACGAGCACCGGATTGAATACTGGCGTAACCAAGGCTCGCAGCGAGAGGTTTCGGCCCGCCACCTCCCCAACGGCACCATCCGGCGCAACGGCAGCGCGAATTACATCAACTACGTCAAGCGCCTGGTGGCCCTGCCCGGCCAGACCGTCCAAGTCCGGCGGGGCGATTTGTTCATCAACGGCACCATCTGCCGCAAGCCCCGGGACGTCGAAAACGTGTTGCTGGTGCCGGTGACCAACGACCGGATTCTCCAGCAGAATCGGGAGAGCCTGCTGGACCGCTGGCGAAGCAACAGCAGCACCACGGTGGGCTTGCACGACGAGGTGCTGCATCTGCGTAGCACCCAGACCAGCCAGGAAACCACGCTCTCTTATAACTACAAGATCGACGACCGGGTGGAGACCGATGCCGAATCCACCCGCTCGCGCTGGGAGCGGCAGGCGTTTCACATCGTCGCCGACCTGCGGCTGGCGTTCCGGTTCACCCTGCGGGCCGGGGCCGGGTCGGCCTTCGTTCGCCTGCGGGACGACGGCACCCTGATGAAGTTCGAGCTGCCGCTGGGCCGTCCGGGCGAGCCGGCTCTGCTGTGGATCGACGGCGTCGAGGTGGCCCACTCGTCGGAGCCGCTCAATCTCGGTGAGGGCGAGCACGTGTTCGAGGCGTCCTCCATCGACGCCCGAATGACGCTGCGGGTGGACGGGCGCGAGGTGCTGGTGTATGAGGCCTCCGACCCGGCCCGCACGGTGGCCTCGCAGGTGCCGCCTCGCGGGCCGCAGGTCAGCGGAGCGCAGTTCGGCGTCGTCGGCTGCGACCTGGCCGTCCGCGACGTGCGGCTGTGGCGGGACATCTTCTACAGCAGCTCCCCCAGCCACCAGCCCTTTGCGGTGGCCCAGCCGTTGACCCTGGGGCCGGATGAGTATTTTATGTTGGGCGACAACAGCTCCAACAGTTTCGACGGACGGAACTGGGGAGTGGTCAAGGAGGGCCGCCTGATCGGCGAAGCGTTCTTCGTCTTCTGGCCCGTCCCCCGCTGGAAATTCATCAACTGAGGGCTTGCAGGATGCCACTGCTCGAAGTGCAGAACCTGGTGAAACGCTACGGCCACAAGACCGTGGTGAACGGCGTGAGCCTGACGGTCGATCCCGGCAAGGTGGTCGGCCTGCTCGGCCCCAACGGGGCGGGCAAAACCACGTCGTTCCGGATGACCATCGGGATGATCGCGCCCGACAGCGGCACGGTCCATCTCAACGGCACCGACGTGACGCACATGCCGATGTATCAGCGCGCCCGCCACGGGATGGGCTACCTCGCGCAGCAGCCCTCCATCTTCCAGCGGATGACCGTGCTGGACAATATCGTGGCCATCGTGGAGACGCTCTCGATCCCGCGCTCCGAACACCAGGATCGCGCCCAGCGGATTCTCAGCGAGTTCGGCCTCGACAAGCTGGCGGACCAGATGGCCCAGGACCTGTCGGGCGGTGAGCGGCGGCGCCTGGAAATCGCGCGGGCACTGGTCACCGACCCGTCCATCGTGATGCTCGACGAGCCGTTCTCCGGCGTGGACCCCAAGAAGGTCTCGGACATCAAGGGGATGATCGCCACGATGCGCGACCGAGGCATCGGCATCCTGTTGACCGACCACAGCGTACGCGAGACCCTGTCGATCACCGACCGGGCGTATATCATCGACGAAGGCGTCATCCTGATGCACGGCCTGCCCGAAGAGGTGGTGGCCGACGAAACCGTCCGGGCGCGATACCTGGGCGACGATTTCCGAATGTGAACGGGCCTGTGACCATGACCCAGCCGGAAGCCCCCGAAGCTCGCGTGGAGATGAACGCCTTTCAACCGGCCTGGCAGGGGATGCGCTCCGTCGCCCCCCAGCCGGGCAAGCTGACCATCATCATCCCCACCAAGAACGAGGAACACAACATCCGCGAATGCCTGGAGTCTGCGACCTGGGCCGACGAGGTGATCGTCTGCGACTCGTTCAGCTCCGACCGCACGCCCCACATCGCCCTGGAATACACGCCGAACGTCATCCAGCACGAATACCTGTGCCACGCCGCCCAGAATAACTGGATGATTCCACAGGCGAGCAGCGAGTGGGTGATGGTGTTGGACGCTGACGAGCGGATTACGCGGGGCCTGCGCCACGCGGTGCGGCAGGCCATCCAACGGGCCGACTGCGAGGGCTGGCGCGTCCGACGGATGACGCATTTCCTCGGCAAGCTGATCCGCCACTGCGGCTGGGGCCAGGACTATCCCCTGCGGCTCTTCCGACGGCAATATCGCTATCAGGACCGCGCGGTACACTCGGCCGTGGAGATCGACGGGACTGTGGGCCGAATTGAGACACCGATCGAACACCACACCGATCGCGAATTGAAAAGCTATTTCGAGAAGTTCGTCCGCTATTCGAGCTTGGCCGCAGCCGACATGTTCAACTCGGGCCAGACCGCGCGATGGTGGCACCTGCTGTTCAAGCCCCCGGTCAAGTTCCTGAAAATGTATCTCCTCAAGCTCGGATTTCTCGACGGATTTCACGGCTTCCTGCTCTGCGGCCTGTCGGCGATGTCCACCTTTGCCCGCTATGCCAAGCTGTGGGAGATGAACCAGCGCGGCTCGACCGGCGAACTGCCCAAGGGACGCCCGGACCGGTAAGA
>CAZBCO010000207.1:0-5158 GCA_964490295.1 uncultured Planctomycetota bacterium | reverse complement strand
GCCTCGGCGAACCGGCGGCACGGCAATTACATCGTGTTGCCGATGAACGTGCCCAAATCCAAGCGTAAGTGGCCGGAACGGCCCGAAGACTTCGGCTATCTGTTCGCAGAGAACGATTTCAATTGGGCGGGCGGCGAGATGAACGCCAAGACCGCCGAGGACATCCGGCGGATGAACCTCATCCCCTTCCACTGGCGCGGCCCCTGGTACTGGTTCCACGCGGTGCCCAGAAACATCTCGCGGCCCGAACAACTGGCCCTGCTCAAGGCCCAGGCCGAGGGGCGCAAGCCCGGAGCGCACGGCACCAACAACCAACTGCTCGGATGCCCCGACCAGACCAGCGCCCAGGGGGCGTACCACAGCCACCTGCTCAACGAACGCGGCCAGCTCGACCGCCAGCACTATCCCAAGGGCTATGGCTGCTACCTGATGCCGATGAACATGAACCCTGATCTGCCCAAGCCCAACCGGGCCTGGCTGGCGACGGACTGGCAATACCGCTCCTTCCAGCGGTGGGACGACCCGGCCTATCGGGGGCCGCGAAACTTCGCCTGGGATGCTCTGGACGACTGGGGCGGGTTCCGCCGCCTGAACTTCCGCCGCGAGCATTTCCAATACGAGTCCGTCCCGCTGGTCTTCGATGCCGAGAGCGGACGCCTGTGCATCCACAACGGCTTCACCCACTGGGCCTTTGCCCGGTTGCATTCGGGCATGGTGCGGGGCAAACAGGGGCTGATTATGGCCAACTGCAACCGCGAACAGGCGATGCTGCTCTGCGGGCAGTTCCTCGATGTGATTATCAAGGAGCGCGCCGCCAAGCGCTGGAACGACGAGGGGCTGGTGGTCGAACGGCTGCTCGCCGGGCAGAAGCCGATCGCCTTCATCGGGGGCTTTCAGCCGCCCTCCGGGCCGGAGCTGGAGGCCACCCTGCGGCGGCTCCTGCGCTTCGGCATGATGCCCGGCTCGACCGGGCGGGACGAACAGCGCGACCTGATGAAAAAATACATGCCCCTGCTCATCCGCGTGGCGGAGGCGGGCTGGCATCCGTTGACACACGCCCGGGCCGAGGGCCTGGCGGTCGAACGCTTCGGCGAGAAACCCGGCAACCTGCATTTCACGGTCGCCAACCTGAGCGGCCAACCGGTCGCCGGGAGCCTGGTCGTGGACCTTGCCGGGCTGAATCTCCGGAACAAGGCGGGCCGTCTGAAAGTCGCCGAGCTGGTCGAGAAGCGGTCGGTCAACACCGCGATCCGGGGCGGCAAACTCGAAATCGGCGTTCAGGTCGAGCCGGGTGAAACCCTGGTGCTGATGATTGGCGACTGAGCTTCCCGGCAGGCCGTTTGGAGCAGAGGACCGGCGGGCAGGCTCAGCCGTTCGGCTCGCCGGCGTCGGTGTCGCGCGAGCGGAGGAGCATCAGGGCCACCAGCACGATGACGATGCCCGCCAGCAACCCCACGACCACGCGGAAGTGCGTCGAGGCGAAGAGGTCGCCGCCCGTCTGAGGCGTCGGAGCCGAGGGGTCGAGGCCTTTGAGCGGAATCAGGTCGTCTTCGATGATATGGAATTCACCGCCCCGCTGCTCGGTGCGCGTCCGCTGCTCGGCCAATTGCTTCTGAAAAGCGTCTTCCGCGAGGTAGATGACCTGGAGGCGTCCGCCGCTGTCGGCATCCGACACCAGCAGGTTGCGCCCGTTCTCGTGAACCGGCTCGGCGTCAAAGGCGAGGATCTCGCCCCGGATTTCGGCCAGCGTCCGCCCGTTGGGTGCGATGTAGTGGTATGACGGGCGGAAATGCTCCCCCATCACGCGGGGTCGCATTGCGGGGCAAATCAGCGCGCCGCCGACCTGAGGAACTTGGCCCTCGAACGCCTCGGACAACCTCGCGGGCAGCCGCCCGTCGTTGGCGAGGACGTATTGCTGAATCACGTCGCCGACTTGCAGCAGCCGGAGGGCGCATTCCGCGCGGTCCGGATGTTGCGTCTCGCCCGGAGCGGCTCCGGGCGCCGGCGGGGCGAACGGGGGCGCCGCCGCGAGCAGGAGCCGAGCGCTCAGCAACATCAACAACAGGGCGGCCGTCAACCTCTTCACGTCGCGTCCCTCCAGTGAGATTCAAAGAACTCGCGGTCGCGCCGCGCCAGGGCCAACACCTCGTCGGCGGGTTGGTTGTACTCGCCGTGGACCGACACCACCGCGATTTGCGGTGCGAGCGGCTTCAGCCGGGCGACCATCTTCGCCCAGGGAACCCACCCCTCGCCGGGGTTCGCCACCTCGCTGGGCCACGACCGGGTCGGGTCGATGATGTGCATGTCCTTGACCGCCAGCATGCGGACCCGATCGGCGAGCTCGTCGAGGCCGAGCTCCCACCCACTGAACGCCCCTTCGATGACCGCGTGCGCGGTGTCGTAGTAGCTGCCGATGGCGTCGGGGTCCAGGCCCTCGAGCAGCTCGCGAACGTGAGCCAGGTTGGCACCGAGGTACGGGCCGGAGTGGTTGTGGAACCCGGCCCACAGTCCCAAGTCCGCGGACAGGGCGGCCAGGTCCGCCAGTCTGGCCTTGACCTCGGCCAGGGCTTGGCGGACGGTACCGAACGTCTCATACACATAGTAGCCGAGCTTCCAGTATCGGACGCCCAGGGCGGCGGCAGTTTCGAGCGTGCGGCGGGCGTGAGGCTGGTCGGCGGAGCAGATATCCGTGCTGATCATGCTCACCGCCACGCCCTCGGCCCGGAGGGCTTCGACCGCGGGGGGAAGCGCCTCGACGGCCTGTTGCGGCTCGATGTGGCCCTTGGCGCGGACGGTCAAGTCCACCCCGTCAAACCCCGCCGCCTTCAACCGCCGCCCCAGCTCCGTAAAATCCCATTCCTGGAGATGCTTGCTGAACACACAATACTGCATATCACCCTCCTACTCGTGCTCCTACTCGTACTCGTGCTCGTACTCGTACTCAACAGTAGCCAACGTTCTTATATTGCGGGTCGGCGTCGGGGCCATGGCCCAACTGGGCACGCCGGGCGCGGAAGCGAGCCATCGCCTCGGCATAGGCCGGCTCTTCGGCGACATTCGCGGTCTCGCCGGGGTCGTTTTCGAGATCGAAGAGGACTTCGGGAATGGCCTCGCCGTAGTACTGATATTTCAGAGCGTCCCGTTTGATCATCAGGTGCGAGGCGTTGTGGTGTACGATATGCGATACGGATTCGTTGTCCCAACCCAGCGATTCCCCGCGCAGCAGCGGGGCCAGGCTGCGGCTGTCGAGGCCGTCGGGAACGGCGAGGCCCGCGAGATCGCAGAGCGTGGCGAAGAGGTCGCAGAGGTTGACGTTCTCGTTGACCACGCGGCCGCCCGCAAAGCCCTTCGGCCAGCGGATGATCAACGGGACGCGGACGCTGGCCTCGTAGAACCGGGTCTTCTCCCAGATGCCGTGCTGGCCGAGCATCTCGCCGTGATCGCTGGTGTATACAATAATCCAGTCGTCGAGGTTCTCGCCCAGCGATTCCAGGCGTTGGAGGACTTGCCCATAGTAGTCGTCGATGGTTTCGACCATCCCGTAGTAGGCAGCCGTGGCCCGCCGGATGGCGGCGTCGGTCACGTCCACCGGCTTGCCCTGTTGACTCTGCGAGAGGACGGGGTGGTCGCACGGTTCTTCGCGGTAGATGGGCACGCATGGCAGGTAGCGCTCGAAGCGTTCCGGCTCGGTGAAGAAGGGGTAGTGCGGCTGCAGCAGGCTGAGTTTGAAGAGCAGCGGGCGATGGGACTGGGGACGATGGTAGACCGGGTCCTCGAAATGCCGGTCGAAATAATCCAGGGCCGCCGTCAGCGCGGTGCGGTCAAATTTTTGGTGAGGGCCATCGGCCGCGCGGGCTTCTTCGACCTCGCGCTGATTCGACCACTTGCCGGTGCCGGGTGCCGGGTGGTATCGGGCGAATTCCGCCTCGATGCGGTCTTCGAGATATTTTTCGCCAATCTCAGCGTCCGGGGCGATGCGCTTGGTCCAGCCCTGCATCTGGTCCGGCCCCTGGTGATGGAGCTTGCCGCTGCACACCGTGTGGTAGGCGTAACGAGCGAATTCACGGGCAAAGGTGCGATAGCCGGGGGCCAGATCGATCCAACCCTCGCAGCCGCAGGTCTTGGGCAACTGCCCGGCAGCCAGGCATTGGCGGGCGGGAACACAGACCGGCGAGGGGGTGTAGGCGTTGCGGAACACCACCCCGGTCTCGGCCAGGCGGTCGAGCGTCGGCGTGCGGACGATGTTGTTGCCCGCGTAACCCGCCAGGTCGGCGCGGTGCTGATCGCTCATCAAAAAGAGGATATTGGGGCGTGGGGTCATCCTGTTCTTTCCCTTTACGAGGTGCCGTTGCGAGGACGCCCGTTGCCATTGGGGCGACCGCGGAACCGGTCGCTCCTGGCGCGGTCGGGCTTGGGGTTGATACGGAGGTTACGCGGGCCGACGAGTTTCGCCAGGGTATCGCAGAGCGGGTCGCTGAGCGTGACCTTCATGTCGTGGCCGGCCTGCACCACATGGACCTGGCCGTCGTCGTGGAGCTCAAAGAAGACGTGGCACCGGCCGGGGCTGCGGGCCAGCGTCGTTTTAATCCGCTCGATGTTCGCTTCGGTCATGGCCTCGGCCCCCAGGGTGATGACCAGGCTTTCGCCGAAGCGGCGTCGGACCTCGTCGAAGGCGAACACCTCGGTGACGATGAGGTTCGGCTCGCCGGTGCGCAGGCTGACGCTGCCGCGCAGGAAGAAGGGCTTGCCGGATTCGAGGGCGGCCCCGGCCCGTTCATAGTCCTCGCCGAACATAACGCATTGAATGGCCGCCTGGAGGTCTTCGAGGCTGAAGCGGGCCATGCGCTTGCCGGCAGCGCGGCCGCTCTTGGTGACCTGGGTGTCGAGGCCCTCGACCAGGCCGCCGACGAAGAGGGCGGTGCCGTCCTGGGCGGTGAGGGCATCAGAAATGCTGAGCGTGGAGAACTCGGCGAGGAGCTGCTCGTGGGCGGCGAGCGGGTGGCTGCTCATATACACGCCCAAGGTCTCGCGTTCCAAGGCCAGCACCTGGGTTTCGGGCCATTCGGGCACGTCGGGCAGGGGGGCCTGCATCACCGGGGCCTCGGTCGAGCCGGAGCCGCCGAACAGGCTGCCCTGGCCGCGTTGGCGGTCGGTCTGC
>CAZBCO010000206.1:0-3561 GCA_964490295.1 uncultured Planctomycetota bacterium | reverse complement strand
ATCTGCATCGCGCTACCACGGGCGCCGCTGTCGAACATGCACCACAGCGGGTTGATGGTCGAGATGCGTTCGATGCGGGCGCCGACAATCAGGCCGGTGCGGTCGCGGTCCAGGCGGGAGACGCGCCAGCCGACGCAGGTCAGCGTCAGGCCGAGGGGGTTATAGGCGGTATCGCGCCAGTAGCGGGCGCAGGCCTCGGCGCTGGGCGGCTCGCAGCCCAGCATCGCTTTGATATCGCGCGGGCCGAGGTCGGCGAAACCGGGGGCCATATCGTGCTTGGCCGAGAACTTATCAAAGGCCGCGTGCCGTCCGTCCTTGAGCTCGCGGGTGATGTTGGCTCCTTTGATCCGCCCGCCGGTGAGGTCCAGGCCGGCGACGCGCCACCCGGCGTGGGCCAAGGCCATGTACAGCGGGTTATGCACTTCGTCCACCCATTCGGCGGCGGTGTCTTCGGCTTTGGTGGGCAGCGGTGAGCCGACGATATAAGCGATCTGATCGGCGTTCAGCTTGAAGCTGCTCGCGTCGATCTTGTTGTTGTCCAGCAGGATGCGTTCCAACTGTTCGTTGGTTGGGCTGTTGGCCTTGAGCTCCTGCATCACGCGGTCGGCCACGGAGTTGGTGGCGTGGGTCCAGGTCTCGGTGATCTGGTGGTGCCGTTCGCTGTCGGTGATCAGGCCGGAGGTGTAGTGCTTCTGGACCTTTTCGACGGCGACCTGGGCCTCGTCGATGATGGCCTGTTTGTCGGGGGGCATCTGGAGGTCTTCGGCGCTGATTGAGACGCCGGCGAGGGTGGCCTCGCGGAAACCTTGGTCTTTGAGGTCGTCGAGCAGGCGGATGGTCTCGGCCCGGCCCAGCAGACGGTGGCAGTCGTTGATCATGGAGCCGATGGCTTTTTTGCCCATCGCGTAGTTATAGAAGTTCCGGTCGACCTTGGCCATGTCGTTGAACTTGATGCGGCCGGCGGTGGTGACCAGCCGATGGGGCGGCGGCAGCTCGCTGCGGTCGCTCTCGGTAATCACCACGGTGCCCTGAGGCAGGCGGACCTGGATGGGCTGCTGGAGGTGGACCCGCCCCTCTTCGAGGGCGAAGAGCGCCTCGGTGGGGTCGCTGAAGATTTTGGTCGCCTCGCTGGGCTGCCCGCTCATGTAGGTGAGGTAGTAGTTGCCCAGCACCATGTCGAGCGAGGGGCGAATGATCGGCTCGCCGTCGGCGGGCGAGAAGATATTGTTGGTGGACATCATCAGGATGGACGCTTCGGCCTGGGCCTCGAAGGAGAGCGGGAGGTGGACGGCCATCTGGTCGCCGTCGAAGTCGGCGTTGAACGCCTCGCAGACCAGCGGGTGGATGCGGATGGCGTTGCCCTCGACCAGCACCGGCTCGAAGGCCTGGATGCCCATCCGGTGGAGCGTCGGGGCGCGGTTCAGCAGCACCGGGTGCTCGTGGATCACCTCGTCGAGGATGTCCCACACCTCTTCGTCCTTGCGTTCGAGCATCTTCTTGGCCGACTTGATGGTGTCGACGTAGCCCAGCTCTTTGAGCCGGCGGATGATGAACGGCTGGAAGAGCTCGAGGGCGATCTTCTTGGGCAGGCCGACCTGGTGGAGCTTGAGCTCGGGGCCGACCACGATGACGCTGCGGGCGGAGTAATCGACGCGCTTGCCGAGCAGGTTCTCGCGGAACCGGCCCTGCTTGCCCTTGATCATGTCGGTCAGGCTCTTGAGCGGGCGGTTCGAGCTGCCCAGCACCGGGCGCTTGGTGCGGTCGTTGTCGAACAGGCTGTCCACCGCCTGCTGGAGCATCCGCTTCTCGTTGCGGATGATCACCTCCGGGGCGTGGAGGTCCATCAGCTTCTTCAGCCGGTTATTGCGGTTAATCACCCGGCGGTAGAGGTCGTTGAGGTCGCTGGTGGCGAAGTTGCCGCTCTCCAGCAGGACCAACGGCCGCAGGTCGGGGGGGATGACCGGGACCACGTCCATCACCAGCCATTCGGGGTCGTTGGGGCTGTCCTTGATCGCCTCGATGAGCTTGAGCTGCTTGACGATGTTGGCCTTGCGCTGCTTGGAGCCGCTCTCGACCAGCTCGACGCGCAGCTCTTTGGAGAGCTCGGCGAGGTCCAACTGCTTGAGCAGCTCGCGGATGGCCTCGGCGCCCATCCCGGCCTCGACCGCGTCGCCGTAGGTGTCCTTCAGGCGGCGGTATTTGTCCTCGGTGACCAGGTCCTTGGCTCGGACGCCCTCGGCCGCGGCGGGGCCGGGGTCGATGACCACGTATTCCTGGAAGTAGATGATCTTTTCGAGTTCGGTGGTCTTCATCGCCAGCAGGTTGCCGAGGCGGCTGGGCATGGCCTTGAAGAACCAGATGTGGACGATGGGGGCGGCGAGGTTGATGTGGCCCATCCGCTTGCGCCGCTCGCGGGAGTGGGTGACCTTGACGCCGCAGCGGTCACAGATGATGCCCTTATGCTTCATGCCCTTGTACTTGCCGCAGAAGCATTCCCAGTCGCGCTCCGGCCCGAAGATGCGCTCGCAGAACAGGCCGTCCTTCTCCGCGCGGTAGGTGCGGTAGTTGATCGTCTCCGGCTTCTTGACCTCGCCGTAGGACCATCCGCGGATGTCTTCGGGCGACGCGAGCTGGATGGAGACAGACGAGAACTCGTCTTGATTGAGATCCAGAACATTGGCAGCTTCGGGCGTCGTCTTGGCCATGAGGGCCCTCCGTTATGCGTCGGGTCGTTTCTTTTCGAGCTTGATATTCAAACCCAGGCCGCGGATTTCGTTCAGCAACACGTCGAACGAAACCGGGGTGCCGGCCTGGAGCGAGTTTTCACCTTTGACCATCGCCTCGTAAATGCGGGTGCGGCCCTCGACGTCGTCGGCCTTGACGGTGAGCAGCTCCTGCAGGATGTGGGCGGCGCCGTAGGCTTCCAGCGCCCAGACTTCCATCTCGCCGAAGCGCTGGCCGCCGGACCGGGCCTTGCCGCCCAGCGGCTGCTGGGTGATCAGGCTGTAAGGGCCGGTTGCGCGGGCGTGGACCTTGTCGTCCACCAGGTGTTCGAGTTTGATGATGTACATGTAGCCGACGGTCACGTCCTGGTCGAAGGGCTGGCCGGTGCGGCCGTCGAACAGCCGGGCCTTGCCGCTGGCGGGCAGGCCCGCCTCTTCCAGCGCGCGATGAATTTCCTCTTCGGTCGCTCCGTCGAACACCGGGGTGATCACCTCGTAGCCCATTGCCTTGGCGGCCCAGCCGAGGTGCGTCTCCAGAATCTGGCCGATGTTCATACGCGAGGGCACGCCCAGCGGGTTCAACACCACGTCCACCGGGGTGCCGTCTTCGAGGAAGGGCATGTCTTCTTCGGGCATAATCTTGGCGATGACGCCCTTGTTCCCGTGCCGCCCGGCCATTTTATCGCCGACCGACAGGGTGCGCTTGGTGGCGACATAGACCTTGACCATTTCGAGCACGCCGGGGGGCAGCTCGTCGCCGCGCTTGATCTGGCCGATGAGGCGGGCCTTCTCGTCCTTGAGGGCGTCGATACGCTCCTGGAAGACGCCGAACTCGCGC
>CAZBCO010000205.1:0-15204 GCA_964490295.1 uncultured Planctomycetota bacterium | reverse complement strand
GCGTTGCGGAAGCCTTCGGGCTGGTTGGCCCATTGCTCGGCTTCGTTGGCATCCAGCAGGCCCTGCTGCACTAGCCCAACCAGAGACTTCTCCAGCGTACACATCCGGTCGCGCGAGCCGGTCTGAAGGGCGGAATAAATCTGCGGGATATTCATCATTCGAATCAGGCTGGCCACGGCGGGTGTGTTGCGAAGGACTTCCATCGCCACGATGCGGCCTTGGTCGGCAGAACGGGGGACGAGTTTCTGGGCGATGACCCAGGAGAGCGCCAGCGAAATCTGGGCGGCGATCTCGTCACGCCGCTCGCCCGGGAAAATGTCCGCCATCCGCGTGATGGCCCCCTTGGCATCGCGCGTATGCAGCGTGGTCAGCACCAGGTGGCCGGTCTCCGCCGCGCTCAGAGCGTTAGTCAGCGTCTCCTGGTCCCGAATTTCACCAACGAGGATGATGTCCGGGTCTTCGCGAAGAATGGCCCGCAAGCCCTCGGCGAATGACGGCGTATCGCGCCCCACCTGGCGCTGCGAGATGACCGAGCGCTTGTTCTCAAAGAGGTATTCAATCGGGTCTTCGAGGGTGATAATATGCGTCCGCCGTGTCTCGTTGATGCGCTGGATGATGGACGCCAGCGTGGTGGATTTCCCGGAACCGGTGATGCCGGTCACCACCACCAGACCCTGCCTCATATCCACGATTTCCCGCCAGACGCTGTCTTCGGGGAACCCAATGGTCTCGATGGCCGGGATGTCCGTGGGGAGCACCCGAAACGCTGCGGCCAGGCCTCGGCGGTCGCGGAAAAGGTTGACCCGGAACGACAGGCCCTGGATGGCAAAGGAGGTGTCCACCTCGCGCCGCTGGCTGAGGCGCACCTGTTGTTCTTCGTTCAACAGCCCGCCGACCAAACGCCAGACCGTCTCTTCATTCAGCCGGTCTTCCTTGCGCTCGCTCCACGGGATCATCTCGCTATCGACACGGAAATACGGGGCGGTGCCACACTTGATATGGAGGTCCGAGATTCGCGACATACCGGCCCGCTGGAACGCCTCGTTTTGGAACTGCTTCAGCAAATCCATCAGGCTGAGCGTACGCTTCACACCGTCGGGACACAGGCACTCATAGACCGGCTGGTTGATGGACATCGGTTGATCCGGCACGCATCGCCTCCAACAATGGCTCCCCACCGGGTTCTATTCTAACGAGACTTCAGGCCCCAACGCAATGACCAGCTTGTCCAATCAGCCACTGCCCTGGCGCCGTCGCAGGCGATTACGCCGAATACGGCGAAACCGCTCGAAAACCCAGTTGTAGGGAAGCCATATCGCTCGACGCCTTTCAAATCGACGCAACGTCTCGCTCTCGGCATCGGTCAACAAGTCCGGAGCCAACCTTCGCTTGGCCTTCAACAACCCCGCTCGGTCGGAACTACCCAACACCCGCAAGAACCAGGAGCTAAACGGCAGCCACGAGGGCACACGGAGCGCCGAAGCGAAATCGACAATATAGGCTTCGCCGTTCGGACCAAAAAGAAAGTTCTTTTTGTTACGCAAGTCAAGATGGACGATGCCCCGAGCATGCAAGGCATCAATCAGGCGGGCGTAGGCATCGAAGAGTTCCGGCGTCAAAACGTTCTGGCGGCGAGCAAACTTTTCCGAGAGTGGAAGCCCCTCAATATATTCAATAAGAAAGGCGTCGCGGTCCAGCCTGCGGTAGGCCTTCGGAACACCGGCCACGCCGTCCAGAATCTCATAATAGTCGTATTCACGACGAATCAGACGTCGCCCCATCATGAAACGAAACAGCGGGTGGCAGCCACGTACATCTTTGAGGATGGCCTTGTGGCCACCGCATTCGACGATACCGACGCGCGCATCGCTCCACTTGAATTGGCCGATCTCGTCAACGACATAATCGTCAATGTTTTCGCGGGTCAGTTCATCCAGCAAGCCAGCCACCTCTCATACCTCATCGCCACCCGAACCCATGACCTCACGTATAAGTGGAAATCGGCCGACAGATGACAGCCGTTGGAGTCTTCGTCCGATTGATCCGGAGAGGTTTATCCTTTTTTCCTGGCCTGTTGCTTCGGCGACTTGCCCGGAGGCGGATCAAAGGCGGCCTCGATGGCTTGGCCGATATTCTCCACCGGAATAAAGGTCACCTGTTTGCGCACCGTGTCGGGGATATCCTCGAGATCTTTCTGGTTTTTATCGGGCAGAATGACCGCTCGAATTCCTGCCCGGTGTGCGGCGATGACCTTCTCTTTGATTCCGCCGACGGGCAACACGCGCCCCCGCAGCGTAATCTCGCCGGTCATCGACAGCCGTGTCCGGGTCGGCCTGTCGGTCAGCAAGGAGATGAGGGAGACCGCCATGGTCACCCCGGCCGAGGGGCCGTCCTTGGGAATAGCCCCGGCAGGCACATGAATATGGATATCACTGCCCTGGAAGAAGTCCTTTTCCACGCCGAGCTTTTCCGCGTGCGCACGGGTATAGCTGAGCGCGGCCTGAGCCGATTCCTTCATCACGTCGCCCAGTTGGCCGGTGAGGATCAGACCCTTGTTGCCCGGCATGCGGGTCGCCTCAACAAACAGGATTTCACCGCCGGAAGCGGTCCAGGCCATGCCGGTGGCAACGCCGGGCTGCTTGAGCCGGTCGGCAAGTTCGGAGTAGAATTTGATCGGGCCAAGATACTCGACCACCCGCTCGGCGTTGATGGTTTGCTTCTCGGTGCCGCCTTCGGCCACGTACTTGGCCACCTTGCGGCACAGGCTTCCGATCTCGCGCTCCAGGCTGCGTACCCCGGCCTCGCGCGTGTAGCTGCTGATAATCTTCTTCAGGGCGGAATCCAGCACCCGGATATGCCGCCGTGTCAGGCCGTTCTCGGCAATCTGCTTGGGCAACAGGTGCTTCTTGGCGATGGCCAGTTTATCGGTGTAGGTGTATCCGGCCAACTGGATGATCTCCATCCGGTCGCGCAGCGGCGGCGGGATGGTATCCAGTTGGTTCGCCGTGGTGATGAAGATCACGTTGGACAGGTCGAAGGTGACTTCCAGATAGTGGTCGGAGAAGGTGAAGTTCTGTTCGGGGTCCAGGACTTCCAACAGGGCGCTGGAGGGATCGCCCCGGAAATCTGCCCCGAGTTTGTCCACCTCGTCGAGCATGAACAACGGATTATTGGTCCCGGCCTTGCGGATGCCTTGGATAATGCGGCCGGGAAGTGCGCCGACATAGGTGCGGCGGTGGCCCCGAATCTCGGCCTCGTCGCGCACGCCGCCCAGCGAGAGGCGATAGAACTCGCGGCCCAGAGCCCTCGCAATCGAGCGGCCCAAGCTGGTCTTGCCCACACCCGGCGGCCCGACGAAGCAGAGGATCGGACCCTTGCTGTCGGCCTTGAGCTTACGCACCGCGAGATACTCGAGGATACGCTCTTTGATCTTTTCCAGGTCGTGATGGTCCTGGTCGAGCACTTTGGCAGCGGCCTTGACGTCCAGTTTGTCCTTGCTGGCTTTCTCCCACGGCAGGGCGACCAGCCAATCAAGATAAGTTCTCGCCACGCTATATTCTGCTGCGTTGGGGGACATCCGGGACAGCCGGTCAAGCTCCTTCTCCGCCGCGGCCTGGGCCTCTTCGGACATGTTCGCCTCGACCACCTGCTTGCGCAGCTCGTCGATTTCGCGGCTGCGCTCATCCCCCTCCCCCAGCTCCGCCTGGATCGCCTTCATCTGCTCGCGCAGGTAGTACTCGCGCTGGTTTTTGGTCATCGTGCCCTGGACTTCCTCTTGAATACGGGAGCCCAGTTCGAGGAGCTGAATCTCGCGCGAGATGATACCGGTCACGGCCTGGAGCCGTTTTTCGACATCGAAGGCCTCCAGCACCTTCTGTTTATCGACCGGCTTGATGTTAAGGTTCGAGGTGATAAAATCGGCCAGCTTGCCGGGGTCTTTGATATTGAACGCGGCGACCTTCACCTCATCGGCCACGTTCGGCATCATGCCGACCAGTTTCTGGAACTGGTTCGACAGGTTGGCCACCAAAGCCTGAATCTTATGGGAGTCCTGCTGAACCTCCTGCCCGGCGGCATGCCGTGCCACCAGGAAGGGTTCGGTCTGCGTGTATTCCTCGACGGTCACTCTGGCAACCCCTTGAGCCAGGATGCGCGTGGTGCCGTCAGGGAACTTAAGCATCTTGAGGATGGCCCCCGCACACCCCACCGTGTACAGGTCGTCCGGGCCGGGGTCCTCCACGTCCGGCGTTTTGGCCGCGACCAGAATGATCAGGCGGTCCTTCACCACCGTATCGTCAATACAGCGGATGGCCCGATCCTGGGCGTAAACCAAGGGGACCATCATGCCGGGGAAGATCACGTTGCCGCCGGTGGGCAACACGGGCAGCTCCGGCGGGAAGTCGGGGGCCTGGCGAGTCACCTCGATATCTTCCAGGTTCAACCCTTCGCCGGTGTTGATTTGAACAGTGTTGTTGCTGTCGTCCTCGCTCATAATCGGCTCAACTCTCACGATTCAATATGAATGCGACGCTCGGTCTTAGACTGGGCCTTTTTCTTGCCGATATTCACACGAAGGAACCCATCCCTGTAGCTCGCCGAACGGGCCTCCGGATCAATGGAATGGGGCAAGGTCACCACCCGCTCAAAATAGCCGTAGTGGATTTCCATCTGCTGGAAGCCCAGCTTCACATCCGGGCTATGGTCACGCCGATGGCCGCGAACGGTCAACACGTTATGCTTCAGCTCAATCTCGACATCTTTTTGGATAAGGCCGGGAATCTCGACGCGAACCACATAACCGCCGGGCGTCTCGTAAACATCCGTCGGCGGACTCCAGACATTCTGCGGAATGGTGCTGAACAGGTCCTTATGCGAGAAAAAGTGCTGGAAGATACGGTCGATATCGCTCTCGTCGCCCGCCGGTTGCAGCCTCGGCCCGCTGCACTGACTGCCGATCGTTACGGTTGAATTCATGCCTTCCGTCTCCTTAGTCCGCTACTCGACACGGTAGTTCGGAGCTTCTTGAGTAATCGTAATATCGTGCGGATGCCCTTCGGTCACACTGGACGGCGAGACGCGAATGAACACCGCTTTATCCGCGATCTCCCGAACCTGCCGGGCACCGATGTAACCCATTCCCGCCCGCAATCCTCCGACCAATTGATAGATGAAATCGGCCAGCGGCCCGCGGTGCGGCACCCGGCCCTCGACGCCTTCGGGGACCATCTTGGAGCGCTGCGAGATGCCGGCCTGGCCATAGCGGCTCTTGCCGCCCTTCACCATCGCCCCCAGCGACCCCATTCCGCGATAGGACTTGTAGCTCCGCCCCTGGTAGTAGATGATCTCGCCGGCGCTCTCGGTCAGGCCCGCGAACAGGCCGCCCAGCATCACCGAGCTGGCCCCGGCCGCCAGGGACTTGATCAGATCGCCCGAATAGCGCACCCCGCCGTCCGCAATGACCGGCACATCGCCCGCTCCCGACACCGCGTTCGCAATCGCCGAGATCTGCGGCACGCCCACCCCGGCCACCAGCCGGGTGGTGCAGATCGACCCCGGCCCGATCCCGACCTTGATCGCGTCGGCTCCCGCGTCCACCAAGTCGCGGGCGGCTTCGGCGGTGGCGATGTTCCCGGCGATGACCTCAATGTCGTGGTTCTTTTTGAACCGACGCACCGCCTCCAAGACCGCGCTGGCATGCCCGTGGGCGGTATCCACACAGACGAAATCGACATCCGCCGCAATCAGTCGCTCCAGCCGCTCGTCGTCGGCCGGGCCAACCGCCGCACCGACGCGCAGCCGCCCGCGGTCGTCCCGGCAGGCCCGGGGAAATTGCAGCAACTTGTCGATATCTCGGATGGTGATCATCCCGCACAGAGCCTGGTTCTCGTCCACCAGAATCAGTTTCTCCACCTTGTTCCGCTGGAGGATCAGCTCCGCCTCTTCCAGCGTCGTGCCGGGCTTGGCGGTCACCAGATGCTCGTGGGTCATCACATCCCGGATGCGAACCGAGAGGTCGGACTGAAACTTGAGGTCGCGGCGGGTCAGGATGCCGACCACCCTGCCGTCTTTGACAATCGGCAGGCCGGAGATTTTATGGCTGGCCATAATGGCTTGGGCGGTCTCGACGGTCTCATCCGGCGGCAGCGTGACCGGGTCCACAATCACCCCGTTGGCCGAACGCTTGACCGTGTCCACCTCGATGACCTGCTCTTCGACCGACAGGTTGCGATGAATAATACCGATGCCGCCCTCTTGGGCCAGGGCAATGGCCAGAGCCGACTCGGTCACGGTGTCCATCGGGGCCGATACCACCGGGATATTCAGGTTAATCGTCCGAGTCAGCCGCGTGGCGGTATCCGCCTCGGTCGGCAACACATCGGACCGCTGCGGCACCAGATACACATCGTCAAAGGTAATGCCAAAGTCTTCAAGAACCTTCATTCAGGAAACGACCTCCGGCGGTCAGATAAAAAAGCAAGAATGGCCCGCGAAAGCATCCGCTACTCCATTGGCCCAGCTCAGGAACAGAGCCGATAGCAGAGCATAACAAGCCGACAGAAGCAAGTCAACGAAAAACCGACAGCAACCGGGCCTGAACCCTCTGCTCGTTGATTATGCCTCTGGAGTGGCCGATGTTGCAAGCGACGCGAGCGGCATTGGGATCTCTTGCCGCCTATCGGTCATGACCCTTCTATTCGAACGCTCGAATGGCGTCGTCGCGGGTGTCGTAAATCTGAAACAGCCTGTCCAGGCCGGTGATATGAAATACCTCGGCGATGCGGTCGCCGAGAGCGCTGATCCGGAACTGGCCGCCTCGGTCCTGCACACGCCCGTTGAGTTTGATAAGTTTGCCCAAGACGGCGCTGGAGATGAAGCTGACGTCGGCGAAGTCGATCAGCACCTTGGGCTGTTCGAGCCGTTCGACGGCCTGCACCACCCTCTCCTCAAACGAGTCGCTCATCTCCACCGGAACGCGGGAGGCCAGAATCGAGATAATGGTCACGTCGGCGTCCTGCTCGACACGCAAATCCACACCGTTACTGCCCATGCTATGTTCTCCGAGAAAAAAACCAGCCATCCCACCCTATTCTATTGGAACGGACTCAAAAGGAAAGTACTGACCGCGCTGACCGGGGCGCTGTCACGAGCATTTTCGACCGCGTCGATGGCCCGGGCAAGCAGCCGGCGGAAACTATCGTAAATTGACGGGTCGTTCAACAACTTGGCGACGGTCCCGCTGCCGGTGTCGATTTTGGCGGCGGCGCTGCGCAGGTGGCCGACGGTCCGGTCGACATTATCATACAGGGCCTCGTCGGTGAGCAACCGCCCGATGGTGCCGGAACCGGCCCGCACCTCGTCGGAGACCGCCCGGACGTTGTCCAGCGTGGCTGCCGCATTGTCGCGAGCTCGGCGGTCGGTCATCAGTAGGCCGATCAGACCGCTGCCATTGCGGGCCCCCTCCATCATCGTATCCGCAGAAACCAGAGCGCGGGTGGCGCTCTCGTACAGCCGCTTGTCGTTCAGGAACATCCCGGCGGTGCCTTGCCCTTGATTCAGCTTGGTAGTGATGGCTCGAACCTCCGCCGCAGCACTGATCAGATCGTCGATGATGGCGCCGCTCTCATCGCGCATCAGCCGGGCGAGCAGGCCGTCGCCCTCGTTGAGCTTGGTGCTGAGCTGCTGCAACTGCACATAGATCGCGTCCTCATTGATCAGCCGACCCACTGCCCCCTGCCCCTTCTCGATGCGATCGGCGATGGTTCGGAGCGATCCGGTGACGCTCTTCATATCCTGATAAAGTTCGTCCTGCATCACCAGCCGGCCGATGGTGCCCTGCGCCTCGGTGATGGCCGCGACCACGCCGCCCAGCTCGGTCAGCACGTCCGAGATGCCGCCCATCACGTCGGGCACGGCGGCATCGCCCCTGAGGTCCGTCACGTCGGCCTCGCGAGCATCAGGCGAGCCGGGCTCGACGGAGAGGTATTTTCCGCCCAGCGCCGAGGCGTCGCGCACCGCAATGCGGTAGCCCTCATGAATCGGCGCTGTCGAATCCATACTCAGCGTGAGGCGAAACAGATACTTCTCCTGGTCGAAACGGATTTTGTCAATGTTGCCCATGCGATGCCCCAGCACGCGCACATCGTCCGTCTCCTGAAGCCCATTCAGGTTCTTGATCTGGACATTCCATTTGACCTTCGGGCTGAGCAGGTCCAGGCCGCTGACGGCCACGGTGCCGAACAGCGTCAGGGCTATGGCCAACACAAACACGACTCCGACCAGCATTTCCTTCGACATGGTTCACCCTCCAGATACAGTTGCCTATTCAATCGGCCCGTCGATGTTTCCTTCGATAAACTGGCGCACGATGGGGTTATCCGTATTGCGAATCTCGTCCGGGGTGCCCACCTGCACGATCTTGCCGTCGTAAAGCATCGCAATGCGGTCCGCCACGGCATAGGCGCTGTCCATGTTGTGCGTCACCACCACCGACGTGACATCCAGCTTGTCCTTGACGTCTTGGATCAAGTGATCGATGCGGCTGGCCATCACCGGGTCCAGCCCGGACGTCGGCTCGTCATAGAGCAGAATCTGCGGGTCAAGCACGATGGCCCTGGCCAGCCCGGCTCGCTTACGCATGCCGCCGCTGATGTCGGACGGCATCTTTTCGGCATGCTCGGCCAGGTCCAGCAGCGAGAGCTTGTCGTGGACGATGCTCTCAATCTCGTCGGGCGGTTTGCGGGTGTGCTCGCGCAGCGGCAGGGCCACGTTGTCGAACACGCTCAGCCAGTTGATCAGCGCCCCGAACTGAAAGAGCATGCCGAACTGGCGCCGCAGTTCAAAGATATCCCGCCCGTGAACCGTGGCGACATCGACATCGTTGACCAGCACCTGCCCGCGGTCGGCCTGCATCAGCCCGATCATATGCTTGAGCATGACGCTTTTGCCCGCGCCGGAGCGGCCGATGATCACCATCGTCTCGCCCTGCTCGACCTGCAGTGTGGCCCCGTCGAGGACCTTCTGGCCGCCCAGAGTCTTGGTAACGTCGTTCAGCTCAATCATCATAGGTACCGGATAAAACTGCTCATCGTGTAGTTGAAGATGATCAACAGGATCAGCGCGACCACGACCGAGTTGCGGGTCGCCGAGCCAACCCCGCCCGCGCCGTCGGACGGCTTGACGTTCAGCCCCAGAGTACAGCCCACCGTGGCGATGGTCAGGCCGAACACCGGGGCCTTGATCAGCAGGCCGCCCAGCAAGTCTTTCATCTCCAGAATCTCGCGGGCGGACTTGAAATAGACGTTGTATTCGACACCGATCTGGTACCGGGAGACAATCGCTCCGCCCAGGATGCCCACTGCATTGGCGAACACGGTGAGCACCGGAGCCATCAGCGTCAACCCCACCAACCGTGGCATCACCAGGAACTTGGCGGGATCGATGGACATCACTTCCAAGGCGTCGATTTCTTCCGAGACGCGCATTGTGCCCAGCTCGGCGGCCATTGCCGAGCCGACCCGCGCGGCCAGAATCACCCCGACCCAGACCGGGCCGAACTCGCGGCACATCGAAATCGCCACCAAAGACCCCAGATTCCCCGCCTGATGATAGTCCTGCAACGCCTGCCCGGTCTGAAGCGCCAGCACCATGCCGGTGAACATCGCCACCAACATCGCCACCGGCAGGCTGTACACGCCACAGATCAGCATCTGGGAGAGAATCTCGGTGCGCTTGCGCCAGACCGAGCCGACATAGCCGAAGGCGTGCAGCATCAGCAGAATGCCGCCGCCCGAAACCCGCGTGGAGGTCAACACGAACTGGCCCATCGCCGAGACCGGTCCTAAGCTGCTCGATGATGCCATCAGGACGCCTCCTCCCTGGTCACGGTCCAGGGGATAAACAAGAACCGATAGGTCCGCTTGCCCGGTCGGTCCGCGAAGCCGAACGCGCTGAACAAGACGTGGAACGACTTGAACCGGCCGTCCTCGCGTTCCGAGTTGAAGAGCGGGAAGACCCGCAACGCACTGGAGCGATCGTCCCGATTGTACCGAAAAATCGACCACAACGCACGGGTGGAATACCAGGCATTGCCCGGCGGCCCCGGCCAGTCGGTACGCTTCTCGTGCTCGAACACGCGCCAGATAAACGAGTAGAACCGGTCCCAACCCTGCGGGTCGGGAATCCCGCGCAGGGACAAGGTGCCGAAATATTTGTTGCCCAGGCCGTCGCGCTTGTAGTACCAGAGCGGCCAGAGCAGGTTTTCGTAATCTTCGCGCGGCTCCCCACCGGTTCCTTCCCAGGTGTTGGCAATCGACCGATAAATCACAAGCAGCGAATATCCGCTCATCTGTCTCGTGTCCGTCTCTCGCGTCTCTCGTCGATAAATCGGCCACAGCACATAGTGCCGGTGCACATGTTTCTCGTCGAGGGTGCCGAAGAACGGCCAGAACTGGCGCCGGTAATACTGGTGGCCGTCTCCGATCCGCACCAGCGGCCATGAGACATGGTCCGTACGACCGGTCTTTTTGTTCCGGGCGTAGCTGTACAGCGGCCAGACGATATGCGTCCGGCTCATCACGGCATCCTCGTACCGTCCCAGTATCGGCCACATCGCGGCGGTCTTTATCGGGCGCTCATCTTCGTCGGACTCCTGGCCGTACCAGAAGAAAGGCCAGAGGAAGAACCATCGCGGCGGTTGGTCGTGCCGCTTGTGGCGTCCGACCAGCGGCCAGAAATACCAGCGATCACGCCCGCCGCCTTGGGTATAGTTAAAAAACGGCCACAGCACGTTGTAGGACTCCCGCTCGTCGGTGGTGGCGTGCGAATAGATGGGGAAGAGGACGAAGCGGATTTTGTCGCGCCCGAACCAGTTCTTCAGTACGCCCCCGATGGGGAAGACCGCATCATAGCGGCCGCGATCGTCGGACTTTCCGCCGAAATAGAGCGGGAATAAGCCCCAGTGGGCCACGCTCAGGCCGTCGCTGGTCACGGTTCGGTCGTTGTAATAAAGCGGCAGGAAATACGTCCGGCTCTGCTCGCCACTGGACTCGTGGCGGAAGAGCGGATAGAGCGCCAGCACCTGCAAGCCGGTCTTGGTATCGCCCTCCAGCTCGCGCGGGGGCGTGCGCCGGGCCAGCGAGCTGAGCAAGGCCGGCGCGGCGAAGAACGGCACATCGTACTGGCATTTCTCGTCGGTCGGCAGGTCGCGATAATGTCGCACGCTGAATAGGGGCCGCATCCCCCATTGCACCGTGGACTCCTTCCACTCGATCTCCAGTAGCGGGCTGAGCAGGTTGAACTCGCCGGGCAGCCGCTCGGTTTCTCCCTCGGCCAGCGGCAACCGTTCCAGCGTGGGAATCGAGGCGCATCCGGCCAAGGCCGCCATGAGGCAAGCGGCAAGCATCCACAGCTTTTGATGGCCGCGTCCGGTCATGCCCTCTCCGCCCCAGTGCTCTTCCCGGCCCTTATTGGGCCGCGTCGTCGGCGAGCTTGAACACACAATACGCCCCGCACATTGAGCATACCTCTTCATCCGATGGCCGTCCCGCCTCGCGTACCGCCTTGGCCAGCACGGGGTCGAGACAACAGCCCAGTTGGCCGTTCCAGTCGCGCTGCCGCCGATAGGTGGACATCTGTCGGTCCCAATCGACGGCTCCGGGGATGCCCTTGCCGATATCGCCCGCGTGAGCAGCGATGCGCGAGGCCATCACGCCACGCCGCACCTGCTCGACGTCGGGCAGGCTGAGGTGTTCGGAGGGCGTGACGTAACAGAGGAAGTCGGCCCCCGCGGCCGCGGCAATCGAGCCGCCGATCGCCCCGGTGATGTGGTCGTATCCGGGGGCCACGTCGGTGACAATCGGGCCGAGCACGTAGAACGGTGCTCCGCCGCAGAGCTGCTTTTCGAGCTTGACCTGGGCCTCGATCTGGTCGATGGGCACGTGGCCAGGCCCCTCGATCATCACCTGCACGCCCGCGGCCACGGCCCGCTCGCGCAGCTCGCCCAGCACCATCAGCTCGTGAATCTGAGAGCGGTCCATCGAGTCGGCCAGGCAGCCGGGCCGCAGCCCGTCGCCCAGGCTGAAGGCACAGTCGTATTCCCGCGCCATGTCGATCAGCTCGTCGTAGCGTTCGTACAGCGGGTTCTCTTGGCCGTGATGGCGAATCCAGGTGGCGAGGAAGGTGCCGCCGCGCGACACGATGCCGCAGACCCGGCGGCTGGCGTCGACCGTCGCGATCACCTCGCGGGTCACGCCGCAGTGAATGGTCACGAAGGCAATGCCGCCGGCCATGTGGTTGCGCACCGCCTGGAGCATATCGTCGGCGGTCATATCGACGACACGGTCGCCGCGCGAGGCGGCCATCGCCCCGGCCTCGTAGATGGGGACCGAGCCGACCGGCACGGTTGCCGCCTCGACGATGCGTTGCCGAATGGCGCTGATGTCGCCGCCAGTGCTCAGGTCCATCACCGTGTCCGCGCCCGCCTCTTCGGCGGCGGCCAGCTTCGCCAGCTCGTGGTCCAGGTCGGCATAGTCCTTGGAGGTGCCGATGTTCGCGTTGACCTTGGTGAGCGTCTCGGCCCCGACGGCGCAGGGCTTGGCCGGGCGACGGGCGGCGTTGGTCAACACCACGGCCCGGCCCGAAGCGACCAGATGCCGCAGGCGTTCGGCGTCAATCGGCTCGCGCTCGGCGGCCTGGGCCATCTCCGGGGTCGGTTGGTTCGATGTCCGTGCGATCTCAAGTTGTGTCAATCCAGTCCTCTATTCTCTTCCCAGGGTTACGGTTTGTCCGGAGGGTGCTCCGGGGCCTTCGGAAACGGATCCTGCTTCATTAACTCGTCCAGAGCCTCATCCAGCGTGCGGTCGGCTCTGGGAACCTCAGGCTTGTGCGGCTCCGGTTCGGGCTTCACGGCGGCGGGAGCCTGCCCGGACTCCAAGGCAACCGAAAGCGTCACTTTGGTTTCGGTGACGCGCTTGAGGGCCAGTTTCGGGTCGTGGGCCACCAGCACAGAAGTGCTTTCAACCGAGGCATTCACCGGGCGGCCGTCTTCGATAGCAAAATTGGCGTTCCAGCGCGCGCTGGCCTGCACATCGACGCGCTCCGGCCGGTTATCCACGAGCATCGTGCCCGCCCCGAGTCCCTTCAAGTCAATCACCACGATGGCACAATTCATTCCTGCGACCATCGCGGTGCCGCTGACCCGGTAGGTGCCGGTGACGGCCCACCGCTCGGTCGCCACGCCGTCGGGCGGCGGCAGCATCTGGTGCGCCATCGCGATGGGGGCCACCGTCTCCAGCGGGATTTCCTCGCCAAAGGTCGCCGTTCTGGCCGGCAACGGCAACGTCAGATACGTCAGCCAGCGCCCGAATCGGTCGTCGGTCTTCTGCACCCCGCTGACGCGGTCCGCTCCCGGCTGCCACCGGCCCGAAGCGGAGAGCGAGCGCAACAGGTTGACCTGCTCAAACGCCTTGGCCTCTAAAGCCGTGATCTCGGCATTGTTGCAAACCCGGCTGTTCAGCTTGAAGCGGACATCCAGCAGCCAGGCCCCCCCAGCCTCACGGCGGGCTGCCTTGGCGGCCATCTGCATCCGGATAGCCTCTTCCATTCGCGTACGCTCTTTACCAGGCAAGTCCTCAAGCTCCGTGGTGGTCACCGCCAAATCCGCGGTCAGAAGATCGCCGGACTTTAGTTTATAGGCCAACGACGCGGATGTTCTTCGTCCCGCATCGGGCGGGATAATGCCCATCGGCCCGTCCAGGATTTCGGCGTCCAGGCCGGGCGGTACAATAACCTTCTCGCGCCCGTCAACCACTTCCATTTCAAAGACGCGGTGCTCCAGGCCATCGATGGCGACCTGTGCCCGTTCAATGCTCTGTACCTGCTCCCTGGGAATGGTCTGCTCGCCGTCCGCGGTGATAATCACCACCGACTGGCTTCCGGAGGCGACGATGCTGCCCTCGACCGTCTTGCCGTCAATCAGAATCAGGCGGTCGCGCCGCGAGCTCAGCTTCACGGTCTTCACCGGCGGCAACAGGGGGGCTTCCTCGCCGGCCGGGGGTTCGATTTCAGGAAGCGGCGTGGCCGCGAACAACTCGCCCGCCGCAAACAACGCCAGCAGCATTACCCAAGATATCAGGGACGACCTCATCGCCTCGACTCCGTTCCCAGCCCGGCATCCCGGCGCAACATCTCCAGCTCTTCATTGGTGAGCCGTCGGAACGCACCCGGCTTGAGCAGATTGTCCGACAAGGAACCAATGGCAACACGCCGCAGCCGCCGGACACGATATCCGAGGGCGGCCAGGGCACGTCGAATCTCGCGGTTCATGCCTTGATGCAAGGTTATCTGGGCCACCGAACGCTCTCTGCCGGCGGAGCGCACTTTGATCGCGCTGAACTGCACACGCCCCTCGGCGATGTGGATACCCTTCTTCAACTTCTCGGCATCCTCCCGCGTGATCTGCCCATCCACATCTACGACGTAAGTCCTTGCCACACCGTAACGTGGGTGAGCCAAGCGGTTGGCAAAGGCCCCATCATTGGTCACAATCAAAAGGCCCTCACTGTCGGCATCAAGGCGGCCGACGGTAAACAGCCTCTGTTCCACCGCGTCGAAAAGGTCCACAACGCGGGGGCGGTCGGAACTCCGGGCATTGGTGCAGAGCATGCCCCGCGGCTTGTTCACAAGGTAATAGAGCCGTTTTTCAGCTTTGACCCGTTCGCCGTCGAGGCGAATATCACTGGTCTCCGCGTCCGCCTTGGCCCCCAGCTCCCGCACCACCTTGCCGTCCACCGTTACACGACCTGCAACGATAAACTCCTCGCACTTACGGCGCGAAGCCACACCTGCACCAGCCAGAATCTTCTGTAAACGTTCCATTGCGACTCATGATACTGTCAATCGACACCTAATGCAATAGATACCAAGGCGAAGCGCCGTGTGATGTCGCATTTTAACGGCGTGGCGGGGCCGGCAAGCCATTTGATAAGGCGGCTTGCAGCGGAAATCGCTGATCGAGAGCCGGGTTACGGGTTCATTCAGCCTTTCTGCCTTTTGTTTCATTTTCCGGCTTTCGAGGTCGTGATTTTGGACGACACTATAGACAAAATCTGTTTTGCCCCAGAACAGGAGTTGCCGTCGCATGCACGCCGGGTTTGCCAAGGCCTGTATCACCCCGCCGATTGGGTCGCCGATGCAAGGCATCGTCGC
>CAZBCO010000204.1:0-9657 GCA_964490295.1 uncultured Planctomycetota bacterium | reverse complement strand
GCTCTCGACCTCCGGCCCGCTCCAATACTGCGGCTCCGAATGGAACCACCCATCGGGCACACCGTCACGGTCGGCATCCTGCGAAAAGCTCGAATTGGTGATCAGGTTCTGCGGCAGGCGCGGCTTGGGAGGCGGCTCGGCCCCACCGGCCAACGATGCCGGCAACAACAGCAGGCCGATCAGCAGGTTTCGCAGAGGGTGCCGGATCGTTGTCACCTGATTGCCCACCTATTCCGTGTTGCATTACAAACGTTCGATTACGCCCATCACAATGGCCTTCAGCTTCGGCTCCGCGTCCTGCCCGGCCTGGATAATCGCCTCGATGTTCACCGGCTCCAGCGCGTCGGGCAGGCAGCGGTCCGAGACCACCGACAACCCCAGCGTTTTCATTCCGGCATGCACCGCCACGATCACTTCGGGCACCGTCGACATGCCGACCAGGTCGGCCCCGACAATGCGCAGGTAACGGTATTCCGCCCGCGTCTCCAGGCAAGGCCCCAGCACGCCCGCGTACACTCCGCGCTGCAACTTGACACCGTGCTCCAACGCGACCGTCTCGGCCAGCTCCATCAGCCGCTGGTCATAGGGTTCGATCATATCCGGGAAGCGAACGCCGAGGGCCTCGTCGTTGGCGCCCACCAGCGGGTTCACGCCCATCAAGTTGATCTGGTCTTCAATCACCACCAGGTCGCCCAGGCGGTAGTTGGGGTTCAACCCTCCGGCGACATTCGAGACCACCAGCATCTCGGCGCCCAGCCCGCTCAGCAGCCGGACCGGCAAGGTCACGTCCAGCGGCGAGAAGCCCTCGTAGAGGTGAAAGCGTCCGTCAATCGCCGCGACCGGCATGCCCCCCAGGGTACCCAGCACCAACTGCCCGGCGTGCGCCTCTGCGGTAGGCTCCGGCATGGTCGGAATGTCTTTGTAGGGGATGACGATATCGGCTTCAATCTGCTGTGCCAGAGCGCCCAGGCCGGTGCCCAGAATAATTCCCAGACGTGGGGTGCCGTCCCACAACTTACGAACCGCCGCGACACACTGATCGACCCGCGCTTTGCTTTCACCCATGCTTGATCCCCGCGTGTGATCTCGCCGCATCCAGCGGCAAGGGCTAACTAACTTACTGTATTATAGTTCCGACGTAACACTAAGGCAAGCGCTCAAGCGCCTTCTGTAATGCGTTAATGGCCAGGCGAACGCGCTCCGCGGCCTCCTCATCCGACAGGGCAATCAACGCCTCGGCCGGGATGGGCGGGCCGTACATCACCCGCACCTTCCCGAAGCGCGGCAGCCGCCGATATCGCGGCCATGCGTCAAAGGCGCCGTCAATCGCCACCGGCACCACCGGCACCGGAGCACGACGCAACAACAGCCGAAACCCGCCCTTGAACGGCTGAAGCGAACCGTCCGGCGTCCGGGAGCCTTCGGGGAACATCACCACGCCGTGGCCCTCGTTCAGCAGCTCGATGGCCCGCCGCATGGCCTGGCGGTCCACGGCGCCCCGCCGCACCGGAAACGCGTTGAAGGATCGAATCAATTCCCCGAACAGCGGGTTGCGATACAACGACGCGCGAGCCATATACGTCAGCCAGCGCCCGACCGGCACGCCCACCAACGGCGGATCCAGAAAACTCTGGTGATTGCTGAGCAGCAACACCCCGCCGCTCTCCGGCACATGCCTCTGGCCGTAGGCCCGAAGCTGGAGGCCCAGGGTAAACGCCAGGCGAAAGGAGGCCTTGGCCAGACTGTCCATCCATTTGTTATGCGTCTTGTTATGCGTCACCCAGCAGCCCCTTGCCCTTGAGCACCGACAGCATCGCCTCCACCACCCCGTCGATATCCAGCGCGGTCGAGTCGATATGAACCGCATCGTCCGCCGGACGCAGCGGCGAAGCCGCCCGCTCGGAATCGCGGCGGTCGCGCTGAAGAATCTGCTGTTTAAGCTCCTCGATGGTGATGGCCTCGCCCTTGGCCCGATGCTCGGCATGACGCCGGCGGGCACGCTCGTCCGGCGAGGCATCCAGATAGAACTTCGCCGGGGAATCGGGAAACACCACCGTGCCCATGTCGCGCCCCTCGGCAACCAGCGGCCCCTGCTCGGCCGCGCGACGCTGCAGCTCCACCATCCGCCGTCGCACCCCCGGAGCCCCCGACGGGGCGTAGGCGTTGTTGGTCACTTCCAGCGAGCGAATCTCGCGGCTCACATCCTCGCCGTCGAGGAACACGCCGGGCCCGTCGGCCCCGGGGCGGAGCTCGATCTCACTGGATTCGGCCAGGCGGGTGAGCGCAACGGGGTCGGCCAGGTCGGCTTGGTTGCGCAAAGCCTTCAGCGTAACCGCCCGATACATCGCACCGGTGTCGAGGTAGCGAACGCCCAGCCATCGGGCCAGGGCGCGCGCCACCGCGCTTTTCCCCGCACCCACCGGCCCGTCAATGGTGATCACCAGTTCGTCTTTCATTGGCGTCCCATTCTATCCGTTGCCCGCCCGTCGTCAACTCCGCCCCACCCTTCCTGTCCGATGAGTTTCACAAACCGCACCGAACAAATAGGCTCCTCGTCAAAGGCGTCGCCCTTTCGAGTCACCCGGTTGAGCGTCTGGAAATCCTGACCGCCCACCGGAATCACCATGCGCCCACCGTCCACCAGTTGCTCGGTCAGGCTGCGCGGCATGCCGGGCGATGCGGCGGTGACCAGAATGGCGTCATACGGAGCCTGCTCCGGCCAACCCTGCGTTCCATCGCCAACCCGTGTGTGGATATTGCCGAGGCCCAGAGCTTTGAAACGTTCCCGGGCCTGGGCCGCCAACGGCTCCAGCCGTTCGACGGTGTACACCTCGGCGGCCAACTCCGCCAGCACGGCGGTCTGATAGCCCGACCCCGTCCCGATCTCCAGTACCCGCTCATCACCTTGCAGGGCAAGGGCCTCGGTCATCAAGGCCACGATGTAGGGCTGCGAGATGGTCTGGCCCTCGCCGATGGTGAGCGGGTGGTCACGGTACGCTTCCGGATGGCCCGGCGGCTGGGTGAACCGATGCCTCGGCACGGAGCGCATCGCCGCCAGCACCCGCGGGTCGCGCACCCCGCGCGCCGCGATCTGGGCTTCCACCATCCTCTCGCGTTCACGCTCAAACGCATCGCCCATCTCATCACCTCCACCCCAAAGCCCACGCCAACACGGCAAGAAAAGAACGGCATCGGGTTCACACGCCAGCCAAAGCGTTACACAGACACATTCACCGCACAGATCATATCCCCGAGCCGGAACGCATTCAAGCACCACCGCGCGAGACAGCCTTCGGCTGGGCTTCGTTTTCTACCATCCCGCCCGGTTCACAACGGCATAAGAGCACCCCGGATTGGCCTCGCCCTCGATGAAGCAATCCTCTATCCCTCCACTACTATAGACTCAGAATGCAGGGCCGTTTTTCGGCCTTTTAAAATTTTTCATCAAAATAGTTAAGCAGTCCACCCAGAAGCCTATGACAGTCAATCACTTGCGGAACCGGACTTTTTTGAGGAAATCGACATCCTGGGCCGACTTCGCGCCGCCCGGTGTTCGGACCTGACCGTTTATGTCACACTTCGCCCTCCCGGCGTGGGTACGACAACCACCACTTCTTTTATTGACAATCCCGGTACACTGGGGTAATCTGTGCTTCAGTTGGCTCAAGGGTTGCCTTCGGACGTTCTTTTGCCTCGGAAATTCCGACGTTCATGGATCATGACCCCTTGGGGGATTGCGCGTCGTGCAATTATCCCCCCAGGCATAAGTGCATTCCCGAAGGCATGCTGCGGTTAAGAAGTTTCAGGTCGCCTGCCATCCGTGGAGGCGGTAAAGTGACGGAGAAAGTATCTGATGCAACATGAGAATCGCCCCAATGTGCTGATCATCTACACCGATCAGCACCGCTTCGATTGCCTGGGCTGCTGCGGCAACCCGGACGTGCGTACGCCGAATATTGATCGGCTGGCAGAAGAAGGCGTAGTCTTCTCGAAGGCCTTCACATCTTATCCGGTATGTACTCCGGCGCGCTATTCGCTTGTCACCGGGGTGCCGGTGCATCTCCACGGAGGCTTCCACAACCATTCCACGCCGCGGCCGGGATTGCCTTTCTTTCCGAAGCTGCTGGCCGAGGCCGGCTGGCGTACCGCGGCGGTCGGCAAGATGCACTATACGCCGACCTATCTCGACGTCGGGTTCCAAGAGATGTTCCTTGCCGAGCAGGACGGCGTCGGCCGCTGGGACGATGACTACCATCGCTACCTGCGGGAACAGGGGCTTGTCGATCGGTTGGACCTCGAAGACCAGCGAGAGGAATACCGACGCGAGGCCCCGCCCGAATACTGGCAAAGTTTTGGCGCGCAAGTCTCGGACCTGCCCGAAGAGCACCACTCCACCACCTGGATCGGCGACCGGTCGGTAGAAATTCTTGATGGCTGGAGCGGCGGCGGTAACCTGCTCATGGCCGGCTTCGTCAAACCGCACCACCCCTTTGACCCGCCGGCTCCGTGGGACAAGATGTACGATCCGGAGAAGTTGTCGCTGTTGCCCGGCTGGACAGAATGCTTACCGGAACGCGACCTGAAGACCACCCCGAACTACTTCCCGAACGCCTCGCTCACCGAACCGGCGCTGCGCCGGGCTATGGCGTTCTATTATGCCACCATCTCCCAGATCGATCATCACGTCGGCCGGATGCTGGAGAGCCTTAAACGCCGCGGCCTGCTTGATCGCACCGTGGTGATTTTCACCGCCGACCACGGTGAGTATATGGGATTCCATCACATGCTGCTCAAAGGCGGTTACCTCTACGACCCGATCGTCCGAGTGCCGCTGGTGGTGCGCTGGCCGAACGGCCTCCGCGCCGGAACCGTGGACGATCGGCTGATCAGTTGCCTGGACCTGGCCCCAACGATTCTCCAACAGGCGGGCCTGGAACCGCCCGGTACCCTCGACGGCTTTGATTTGGCCGATACCGATGCGAAGCGCGAGTGGGTCTGCGCCGAGCGGCTTGCCGGACAGCGCGCGGACGGAAGCACGGGTTGCCAGGTGATGGTCCGCTCACACACGCGCAAGCTGATCCGCTGCGAGCCACGGGACGATTCGCTCTTCTTCGACCTTGAGCGCGACCCGTTGGAACAGGAGAATCTCTTTGGCCGACAGGAGTACGCCGACGAAATAAGCCGGTTTGAGGAGGCCGCGGAAGCCTGGCTGGGATCGAATCCCGACCTCAGTATCCACATCGACGAGTACGCGCCGCGAGTCACCGGGCCCAACGTCCCGGACCTCGATGACGGCCACCGCGAAGAGATAGCCGCCTGGTTCCGGAAGCAGGTGGACAAACAAGACCGACCGAAAGCAAGGGAACGCTGAATCTATAAGCACGGAAAGGCGCGGCCGGAGCGAAACTCCCATGTGCTCCCGACCGCGGGGCTTTACTCCGTCTTTCAGCGACACCCAGAATGACCTCGACGCACTACGGCTTCGCCCCCCTGCCATGAGGGGGCGAAGCGCCGCTGAGTTGCCTGTTCGACGCAGGCCGAAGAAAGCGCCCATCGCATCCCCCAAGCCCCCAGAGCGGCTTATTGAGGAAAACGCATTACGAAATCAACCATCTCACCGAGGTCCGCGGTCGCCACGGCAGTCACGGTATCGGCTCCGCCGTAATAAACAAAGAGCTTGCCGTCTATCACCACGGCGCTGTTGGGGAACACGACCATGGGGACCGTGCCTTCCCTCTCCCACGGCTCTTCGGGTTCCAGAATGGGTTCGGGCGCGCGGGCGATGACTCGCGTGGGGTCGTCGAGATCCAGCATCATCACCCCGACGCGATATTCCGCGTGGTCCGGATCAGGCCCACTGACCCCGTGATACAGCACCAGCCATCCGCGATCGGTGCGTATTGGCTGCGAGGACCCTCCGACCTTGTACTTTTCCCAGGGGAAAAGCGGACCAGCCAGCGGGCGGTCGTCCACCCACTGACGCAAATCCGAACTGAAGCAAATGTGTATGTGGGGGCGCGCTTCGGGGGGATAATCGTCGATGATCGATTCCGCGGCAACATACGGGCTGGGGCGATGCAGCATGCAGAACCGTCCGCCAATCTTCTCCGGAAAAAGAAGCACATTCGCATCAAAGATGTGCTCGTCGGTTATCGGGCCGAGTCGCTCTATGGTTTTGAAATCCTTAGTCGTGAGCAATCCCGCCCGCCGCCAATTCTGCGTCCAGGTCGGTGCCTCCGGGTCTTCGTCCTGCGGGATGCCGGTCGCCTTTGCTCCGGCCTCGAATTCCTCCTTGCCGATAGAGCGCGCCATGTAGGTCACATAGTATGTATCCCCTATCTTCACCATACGAGCGTCTTCGACCGTGCCTGCGTCGAATCCTTCCTTCGAGGGGCAGAGCCACGGTTCGTCACTTGCGCGCTCGAACCGGTAGCCATCATCGGAAAAGGCCAGGCCGAGATAGATGGTGTTGATCACGGTGCGCGCACTGTAAAGCATCACCACCCGCTCACCGTCATACCAGGCCGCCGGATTGCGAACTTGCATGCGCTCCCAATAGGTGTCGCGCGGCGTCAGAATCGGATTGCCCTCATACCGTTGAAGCTTCATAAAACGTCCTCGTTCTCAACTTTCGTAAAACACAAGAGAAATTGGTCCAAACACGAAATTCCTAAGCATCCACATGTGCCCAATGCGCCCGTAGAGGCTCACCTCGTGATGCCAGCCTGCAACGCGGCATCATTATGCAGAGATGAAAGATAGTGTCAAGCGGAAAGCAATCCTGTGTGTCGCTGCCTCGACACGCGCTTGCGAACTGGGGGCCGGGCGGCTATGCTCTGTGTGTTCAACACGATACGGGGATACGCATGGCCGAAGACCCGATTTACTGGATGGCGCTGGCGAGTTTGCCGGGCGTGGGGGCGACCTCCGCGCGGGAGCTTATCGCGCGGTTCGGCGGCGCCAAAGCGGCGTTGGACGCCCCACTCCGCGATGTGGCCGGGGCATCGGCCTTGCCGACCAGGGCGCTCGACGCTCTCGAACACCGCCCGGCCGCCCTCGATGACGCCGCCCGGCTGCTGGCCGACCTGTCGCAGGATGGGGTCGAGGTGCTCGCCCAGGACCACCCCGCTTACCCGGCGGCGTTGCACGAGTTGCCCGATGCCCCTTTGCTGCTCTATGCCGTGGGCCTGCCGTCGGATGCCGAGCGGGGCTTCGCGGTGGCCGGGTCGCGGAGCGCCTCGGCTCGCGCTTTGGATGCGGCGGCGTTTGCCGGACGCACTCTGGTCGAAGCCGGCTGGACCGTGGTCAGCGGCTATGCCGAGGGGGTGGATTCCACCGCACATCTCGCCGCGTTGGAAGCGGGCGGGAGCACGTGGCTGCTGCTGCCGATGGGCATCCGAGCCTTTCGGCTGCGACGCCCGTTTGCCCCCTACCGGGCGGAGCTTGGCGGCCGGATGGTGCTGCTGTCGGAATGCCCGCCGGACCAGCCCTGGTCGGCGCGGGCCGCGGTGATGCGCAACCGCCTCATCGCGGCCATCGGCCGGGCACTGCTGGTGGTGGAAGCCCAGGCCAATGGAGGAACCATGATTACTTTCCGCAGCGCCGCGAAGCTCGGACGCCCGGTGTACGTGATTGACTATCGGCCGCCGTTGCCCGAAGCCGAGGGCAACCGCCGCGCGATTCGGGCGGGCGGCATGGCGGTGGCCGACACCGGCGAGTTCCGAGCGGTGGTGCAGGCCGCCACGCTGCCGGGCGTTGTCCCGCACGGTGTGCAGGGTCATCTGTTCTGAATCGAGGGCTGTTATGCCGACCATCATTGGAATCGACGAGGCGGGCTACGGGCCGCAGCTTGGGCCGCTGGTGGTCGGCGCGGCGGCGTTTGAAATCCCCGACGGCGCCGAGCCGCACCGGATGTGGGAGCTGCTGGCTCCCCTCGTCACACGCACGCGACGCGGCCGAGCCGATCGGTTGCTGGTGGCCGACAGCAAGCTGCTTTACGCCGGCGGCAAAGGGCTGGACCTGCTGGAGCGCGCGGTGCTGACCTTTCTGGGCGCAAGCGGATGCGGGAGGCCGAGCCGGCTGAGCGAATTGCTGGCCGTGCTGTGCGGCGAGGCCGAGAGGCCCGAGGACACCACCTGGTGGAACGATCTGCCTCTGCCGGTGGCCACGGACCCGGCGGGGCTGGCCGAGACGTCCGCCCGGATCGAAGAGGCGCGATGCCTGGGCCTCGCCGCGCGCGTCGTGCATGCCGGGGCCTTCAATCGGCTTGTTACAAAGTATGACAACAAGTCGGTCGTGGTGTTCGTGCAGAACATGTCGCTGGTCGATCAGATGATGCGACGTCATCCGGGCGACCTGTGGTTCGTGGTGGACAAGCACGGCGGGCGGCACTACTACGGGGAGCTGCTGGCCAACCACTTCTTCGGGCGGCCGGTTCACGAGCACCGAGCCTCGCCGAAATTGTCGGACTACTCGGTCCACCTGCCGGACCGCCAACTCCGCTTCACCTTCGCCGAAAAGGCCGATGCGACGCATCTGTCGGTGGCGTTGGCTTCGATGACCGCGAAGTATCTCCGCGAGCTGGAGATGCGCTGCTTCAACGCCTACTGGTGCGGCCGGGTCGAGGGGTTGAGGCCCACCGCGGGCTACGCGGTCGATTCGCAGCGCTTCATCGCGGCCATCCGCCCGCTGCTTGACGACGCCAACGAGGCCGAGGTCATCCGCTGCCGCTGACCGAGCGGGCAGGCACCGCCGAGGGGGCCTTCGGCCTGCTTGCCCGGCTGGTTCGCACGGGGTATAATGCCCTTGGTTTCAAGTCGCAAGCCCGTGGAGACGGACCGGATGCCCAAGCTGACGATTCACGAAAAGGGCGTCACCACTGAGCACGAGCTCGGTACGGAGACGGTGACGCTCGGTCGCAGTTCCTCCTGCGCCGTGGTGATCAAAGACGAGCAGGCCTCGCGCGAGCACTGCCGCATCGAACGCGACGGCGACGATTGGTTCGTGGTGGACCTGGGCAGCAGCAACGGCACCCGGCTCGACGGGCGGAAGATCAAGCGGGAGAAATTGAACGACGGTGCCCTGATCGGCATCGGCAATTCGCGGATTTCATTTGTCGCGGCTTCGCCCTCCCCCGCAGCGGAGCCGGAGCCGCCCGCCGCCTCGGCCAGCCCGGTGCCCCCCGGCCTGCAATTGATCGCCCGCACCGGCCCGCGCGAGGGCACCATCTTCGAGATTCAACAGCCGGTCACCCGGATCGGGCGCGTCGCCGACAACGCCATCGTGCTCGACGACCCCGCGGTCTCGAAATATCACGCCGAGGTGGTGGTCGATCCCGACGGGTCCGCTCGCGTCATCGACCGGAACAGCCACAACGGCATCAAGGTCAACCAGGAGAGTGTTACCGAGCGCAGCCTGAAGCACAACGACCGGTTACAAATCGGGGCCACGCGGTTCGAGTTCATCCATCCGGCGGCCGTGTCGGCGGATGGCGCCGCCTCGTCCGACGGCCTGATGGCCGCATCGCCCCCGGCCCAAGGGGCCAAGGCGCTGCTGACCCCTCGCGTGAAAATCCTGGCCGCCATCACCGCCGCGGTGGTGCTGGTGGCGGTGCTCTCCGACCTGCTGGCTCCGGGCGAACCGAAGCCCCGCTTGTAT
>CAZBCO010000203.1:0-3171 GCA_964490295.1 uncultured Planctomycetota bacterium | reverse complement strand
AGCCTACCGGCTGGTGGTGTTGGCCAACCTGGCCTCGCTGGCGGCGGAGAACGCCGTCGCCCGGCTGGAGGACTATGTGCGGCGCGGCGGCTCCCTGGTCGTGTTCCTCGGCGGCCGCGTCGATGCGATGTTCTACAACCAACAGCTCTATCGGAAAGGGGCCGGCCTGTTGCCCGCGGGGCTGGGCCGCGAGATGGGCCGTCTGACCGACGACCGGCGCGGGGAGACCCTCGCCCTGACCAAGCCGATTCACCCCGCCCTCCAGCTCTTTACGGGCGATATGGCCGTGCTGATCAACCCCACGGTGCTGTTCTACAAGTATTTCGAACTGCTGCCGCCGGAGAACACCGAGACAATCCGAACGCTGGCGACCATCGAAGGCGGCGGCCCGGTGATGATGGAGAAGAGCTTCGGGCGCGGCAAGGTGGTGCTGTTCGCCTCGACCGCCGATGCCGCGTGGAACAACTTCGGCCGGGTCGGCTCGCTGCTGGTGGTGATGCACGAGCTGGTCGGCTACCTGGCCGCGGGCGACCTGGACGAACGCAACCTGCGGGTCAGCCGGCCTTACGTCCGCACCTTCGCCCCGGAGCAATTGATCGATCAGGCGACGGTCCGCTCGCCGGAGACGGGGGCGGCCCCGACGGTGTTGAAGCCCTATCCGGTGTATGCCCGCCCGACGGGCGAGGCCCCGGAGACCGCGCCGCCGGAATCCGAGCTGCAGGTGGTCGCCACCCAAATCACCTATGCGACCACCGAGACGGCGGGCGTGTATGAGCTGGAATTGGCCCGGCAGGACGGCTCGCGCGCCCCGTTGGAATATGTGGCCGTGAACCCGCCGCCCGAAGAGAGCAACCTGGCGCGATTGCACGCCGATGCCCTGCGGGAACGCCTCCCGGGATTGGACTTCAACTACGCGGCCGACGTGGCCGAGCTGCGGCTGGCGGTCACGCAAAGCCGCACCGGACGCGAGCTGGTGCGGGCCTTGCTGCTGGCCCTGTTGGCGATCACCTGTCTGGAACTGGTTCTCGGCCAGCGCTTCGGGCGCTGACCTCGATTGAGATGAGGCTTTATGTTACGGCGACTGTTCAACCTGGAGGATGTGGATTTCGGCAGTGCCGGCGGGTGGACGCTGCGCTTCACCAGCGAGTGGAGCCTGCCGGTCGTGCTGCTCGGCGTGCTCGGCCTGCTGCTGCTGGTCTGGCAGGTCTATCGCCGGGAGAAGGGCACCGCCTCGCCGCGCTACAAGCTGATGCTCGGCCTGCTGCGAATCTGGGCGCTCGCCGTGCTGGTCTTCGTGCTGCTGCAGCCGGCGTTGATCGTGCGCAAGTCCGAGCTTAAACAATCTTATGTCATCCTTCTGGCGGACCGGTCCGACAGCATGAAGCTGGAAGACAAATACCGCGACCCGGCGCTGGCCGCGCGGCTGGCCTATGCCGTCGGGCTGACGGAGACGCCGGACGCGGAAGGCCCGCTGGACCCGAAGGTGCTCGCCCGGCTGCAAGCCATGTCGCGGGCCGAGATCGCCAACCGGGTGCTGGCCCAGCCGCGATATAGCCTGGCAGCGGAGATCGCCCGAAACGCTCGCGTCCGACAATTTGTCTTCGCGGGATCGCTCTCCCCGGCTCCGACACGGCCGCCGGTGGCGGGAGCGGGCGAGCCGGGGCCGCTGCTCATCGAGCCGGACGGGGCGACCACCCAGATCGGCGAAGCCCTCCGCGACGCCGTCGCCGAGCTCCGAGGCCAGCGCATCGCCGCGGTGGTGGTCCTCTCCGACTGGAACTCCAACAGCGGCCTCTCGCCGCGCGAGGCGACGCGCTTCGCCTTCGACTCGCGCTCGCCCTTCCCCATCCACACCGTGGGCGTGGGCGACCCGACCGAGCAGCGCGACATCCTGGTCGCCGGGGTCACCGCCAACAGCGTCGCCTTCCTCAACGACCCGCTCCCCTTCAACGTGGCCATCGAGCAGTTCGGATTCACCGGGGCCACGGTGCCCCTGGAGCTGCGCATCGACGACAAGGTCGTCGCCCGGCGCGACATCACCCTGGAGGCGGAACGCAAGCACTACACCATCTCGTACCGCCCGGACAAGGAGGGTGTGTTCAAGGTCGTCGTCTCCGTGCCGGGTCAGCCGGACGAGCTGTCGCTGAGCAACAACCGCGTCGAGCACACCCTCACGGTCAAGGACGACAAGGTGCGCGTGCTGATGGTGGCGGGCATGCCGACCTGGGAGTGGCGCTACCTCAAGACCGCTCTGGTTCGGGACAAGACCGTGGAGGTGAGCGTCTGGCTCCAGTCGGCGGCCCCGCAATGGGTGATGGCCGGCGGCAAGCAGCTCAACCAGTTGCCGCTGAACCAGAAGGAGCTGGTCGACAACTACGACGTCATCCTGATGCTGGGAGCCTCGGCGGAAGCGATGTCCGACGAGCAGTTGGAGAACCTCCGGGCGTTCGTATCGGATTTCGGCGGTGGGCTGATCTTCGCCGCCGGCTCTCAGGTCATCACCGAGGCGTTCGACAAGACGCCGCTGGCCAAGGCCCTGCCGGTCACGCTCACCCCGCCCTCCGGCTTCACCACCTCCGGCGCGGTCACCCAGTCCTTCGTGCCCCAGTTCACCTCCGAGGGCTGGACCCACCCGGCTTTGCGGCTGGTGGAGGACGACCACCAGAACCGCGACCTGTGGCAGAACCTGCCGGGCCTGTTCTGGCTGCACCCCACCGGCAAGCCCAAGCCGGGCGCACGGGTGCTGGCCTCCCACCCCGTGGAGAAGAGCGAGGACGGCCTGTTGCCGCTGTTTGTCGAGCAACGCTACGGAGCGGGCCGGGTCTTCTACATCGCCACCGACGAGACCTGGCGCTGGCGCTATCTGGTCGGCGACCGCTATTTCTATCGCTTCTGGCGTCAGGCCGCGGGGCTGATGGCCTCGAACAAATTGCTGGGGGCCTCGAAGCGCCTCACCCTGGCCGTCGCCAAGACCCGCTACACCGTCGGCCAGAAGGTCGAGTTCGAGGCGAAGGCCCTGGACGAGATGCTCCGTCCGTCGGGCGAGCCGCAGTTGTCCATCACCCTGGACCTGCCCGGCGGGGGCACCCAGTCGCTGGGGCTGGCTCTGGCCGATCCGAGCCTGGGCATCTATCGCGGCTCGTTCATCGCGCGGCGCGTCGGCGACCATCT
>CAZBCO010000202.1:0-5484 GCA_964490295.1 uncultured Planctomycetota bacterium | reverse complement strand
GGCATCGACCACGATCGGTTCGAGATGCACCTCTGCTGCTTCGAGGACTGCCCCCGAATGCGGTCGCTGGACGACCTTTGTCGGCAGATTGTCCTGCCGGTAATAAGCATCTACCGCATTAACGGTATTCGAAGAATTCTACAACTGCGACGCTATATTATTGACAATAAAATCGACATCATTCAAACGTTTTTGATCAAGGCTAACATCGTTGGTACGTTAGCGGCTTGGAACACAAAATGTCGGGTTGTGAGTAGCCGCCGTAACATGGGCTACTGGATGACGCCGTTCTACACCTGGTTGTACCGCCGTCTCGCGCGCCATACCACGAGAATGCTGGCCAACTCGGAGCGGGTCAAGCAGTTTGTCATTGAGAAGGAGCACGTCCCACCTGAGCAGGTGGATGTGTTATACAATCCGGTGGACATGGCCAAGTACGCTCCGGGCTGTGGCGACCCGGCGGTAGTGCGTTCGCTGGGCGTCCCGGACGATGCGAAGCTCGTTGGCCTGGTCGCCAACCTTCGCCCGGTCAAAGACCCCGCCCTGTTCGTCCGTGCCGCACAATTGGTGAGCCGGGCCGTGCCCCAGGCCGCGTTCGTACTGGTTGGCACCGGATTAATGCGCGACGAGTTGGCGACGTTGGCCGCTGAGCTGGGCATCGCGGAAAAGGTCTTCTTCAGCGACGGACGCGGTACGGTGCAGGACTACCTCGGACGGCTGGCCGTCGGTTGCCTCTCGTCCCGAAGCGAGGGCTTCTCCAACGCCCTGCTCGAATATATGGCCTGCGGGATTCCCGCGGTGACCACCGACGCCGGCGGCAACGCCGAGGCCATCTGCCACGGTATCACAGGCTACGTCGTCTCCCACGGCGATCCGGATGCCCTGGCCCGCCCGATCATCGGTTTGTTGCAAGACGACGGCCGGCGCTTGGACATGGGCCACCGGGCGCTTGAGCGATGCCGCGAAATATTCGATGCCGATGCGGTAATACGACGCTACGAAGACTACTATCGCGGGCTGATGGAGGCCTCGACATTATAAAGCAGACGATCAAGGTTCTCGCGAATACGTTCTTCATTTTGTTTTCTTCGGCCAACGTCGGCGAGCGCACCATCATCGGAGCCGGGTCGGTCGTCACCAAGCCCATCCCCGCCCGCTCCGTCGCGGTCGGCATTCCGGCCACGGTGATCAAGTCGGTGGATTGACATCGCCGGCCCTGATGCATAGAATCAGCTCATTGGGACCCAGGCGGAGTCGGAGATGAACTTCCCGGATTGCAACATCGAAGCGGTTGCGTCGTTTGGATCAACGAATCGCAGCTTCCCGGATTCGGTGCACGAACCCGAACCCCCGTCGCCGCCGCCGGTCCGCGAGCGGCTGGTGCGTTGCCTGTGGTTCGACCAGGAGTTCGACGTCACGCTGCGTACCGAGGCGGGCGAGAAGGTGACCGTCTTGTCGCCGGGCTGGTGGAACCTGGAATCAGGCCCGGATTTCAAGAACGCCTCGCTCCGGCTCGCGGGCGGCAAAGCGCTCAAGGGCGATGTCGAGGTCCATCTCGATGCCTCCGGATGGACGCAACACGGCCACCATCAAGACCCCGCTTACAACCGTGTTATTCTTCATGTGGTGATGCGCAACGACACCGGAGCCGAAGCCTCGACGCGCGAGGATGGGGCCGACGTGCCCATCCTGTCGCTCGCCGGGCACGTTCGCGGTACGCTCGACGACCTGAACGCGAGCCTGGCGACGGAGGACTATCCCCACGCCAGCGAGGGGGCCGCGGGCCGATGCCAGGAGCTGATCGCCCAGGCCGGGATCGATCCCGAATGGATCGGGCAGTTCCTCGACCACGCGGGCGATGAGCGGATGCTGCACAAGGCCGAGCGTTTCGCCGAGATGCCCGAAGCCGACGCCCCGGAGAGCGTCCTCTATGTCAGCCTGATGGAGGCGGCGGGCTTCAAGAAGAACAAGAGGCCGATGGGGCGGTTGGCGCGGCTGGTCCCGCTGGAGGTTGCCCAACGACTGCTTCGCGAGGGTGGCCAGGTCGCGCTCCAAGCTGCTTTGTTCGGCATGGCCGGCCTGCTGCCCGAACAACTGGATCTGACCGGTGCCGAGGCCGATGCCGAAACCGCAGCTTATATCGGCCAGCTTCGCTCGACGTGGGCCGACCTCCGGGACGGGCTGGAAGGCGGGGCGATGGAAGCCCGCTCGTGGAACTTCAGCGGCACCCGCCCCGTGAACTATCCGATGCGGCGGATTGCCGGGTTGGCTCGCCTGATAGAGACGGCGGTGTTGGCCGGCGGCTTGATCCCCGCCATCGAGGCGCAACTGCGTCGCGCCCCGGCGGCTCCCTCGCGTCGCGTGGCCCGATCGCCTGCCGCCAAGGCGGTCGTAGTCTTGCTCACCGGCGGCGAGGATGATTACTGGAGTTGGCACACCACCTTCGGCGGCAAACGGTTGCGCAGCAAGACCAAGCTCATCGGCACCGACCGCGCCCACGTGATGTTTGTTGATGCGATTGTGCCCATCATGCTCGCCGTCGCACGAGCCGGAGGAGACCGCGATATGGAGAACCGGCTGCACCGAGCCTATGCCACACTGCCTCGGCTGCCTGAAAACAGTGTCCACCGTTTTATGGTCTCGCGCATCTTCGGCGGAGCCGCCCACGCCGACCCGATCCTCACCTCCGCCCGGCGCCAGCAGGGCCTGCTGCAACTTTTCCGCGACTACTGCGAAGCCGACGCCGCCGGCTGCCGTCACTGCCCCTTCGCCGAGGCCCTGCAACAGCCCTGAGCGTCCCCGGCTGCTTGACGGGGGACTCGGAGCGGCTACAATGCGGGAGTGAATTCGGTTGTTCGGCCTTTCGAGGAGAGAGATGGTGATTCGACGATGGCTCTGGCTGTGCGCGGCGGTGAGTGGGGTGGGGGCGTTCGGCGGGTGTTCCCTGTTTGCTCCCCGCTATGTGGTCTATGAGCGCAGGACGCATGTCATCATCGTGGGGCTAGGCCCCACGGTTCCGGCGGCCATCACACCCACCGGAACACCGAATCTGCATCTTTTCAAAGCGGACGGGGCCTACACCTCCGACCTGCGGGCGTCGGTCCCGACCAGCCGACGGGCGACCTTCGGCGAGGTGTTGACCGGTCTGCCGCCCTCGGCCCAGAGGGGCGGGGCCGTCTTGGCTGCCCAGGCGTTGCCGGGACGGGTGCGATCTGCCGGGCGGACAGCCGTGTCGATGGTTCGAAGTCCCGACTTGGCGGTTTTTGACCCGGCCGCAATGCGGCTCGGCGATGAGGTAGACTCGCCGGAGGCCTTGGGGGCCTTGGCTGCTGAGAGCTTCGTCCGCCTGCGGCCCGACCTGATGTTCGTCGAATTGGGCTTGGACGCCGATTCGGTCGATGCCTGTGATGCCGGGCTGGGCCATATCCTCGCGGGCGTGCGTGAAGCGGGCCTCTCGGAACGTACCACGATTTTCGTCGTGTCCGCCGGTGCACCGCCGCTGCTGTGGATGGTGCGCGGGCCGGGCACGCGGCACGGGTATCGCATCGGCGAGGTGGTCTCAGCGGTGGATACCAGTCCCACCGTGACCGGCCTGCTGGCTCTCGGCATCGGAGAGACCTCCGGCAAGAAGGTCGAGAATGTGTTCCGGGCGTTGTCCGAGCAGCCGCCGACGGGGGGTGAGCGTGTGGTGCCGCGCGGGTCGATTCGCGGGCGATTAGTCAGTGATAATGGCCGCCCGATGGCCAAGGCGTCAATGCTGCTGGTGCGCGATGAGCCGCCGGACGGCATCCGCGAGCGCTGGGCCGAGACCGATGCTCAGGGGCGGTTCCGCTACGACAGCATCCCCGCCGGACGCTATGACTATGCGTTTGCTTTTGACAATCGCCGGGCGATTCTGCGGCGCAGTTTGCTGGTGGCCCGCGACCTGACCGTTCGGCGTGATGAGACCATCGACCTTGAATACCGTTTTCTCCGAATAAAAGGCGACGATGCCTCGGCCCCGGCGGTGCCACCGGTGGAGGACGTCGCCACGTTCCTGACCCATCGGCAACTCCGCGATCTGGCCGAGGCCGCCTTCCGGGGCACGGCCACTTGGCCCGGCGACCGTGTGCCGACCTTGCTGGCCGACGCCTTGACCGGGCGGCGTGTTCGCTCCACGTTGGTGCGCGAGTGGTTGTTGGCCAAGACTGCTGCGTTGCGCACCCGGATGGCTGCCGGGGTACTTGATGACGCGGCCAGAGGGCTGGTTCTCGACTTGGCGGCGGCTTACGACGTCAACCGGGTCAGCGGCCTGCTGAGCGACACCGAGACCCGTGACCTGCTCTCCGCGCTGTCCGTCGCCGCCGGGCTTCTGTCCGGCGATCCGTCTCCGGGAGCTTACCTTCCGTTGGGGATGGTCGCAGCGTTGCTGGGGCCTTCCCCAGGGGCGTCGCGGTGGTGGAACCGTTCGGACGCCGGCTTTGCGGCTCATGTGAAGGCCGTGCTCGAACGGGCGGAGGAGCGGCCCTCGGCCATCGACCACGCCGCATTGTGCCGGATACTCCAATACGCGATGCTCCGGCGGGCAACCGGCGGCAAGGTCATCCCCTCCGAGTCGCTGGAGCGCCTGGTGACGCTGGCTCTGGCATGCCTCACGCCCGAACAACGGCGCGTCGCCCCGCATGCCCGTGTGACGACGCCCGACGCAACGCTCGGATTTCTCGGACTCGCCAAGACCGCCTATGCGGACCAGCCGCTGGGTGGCGAGTTGTCCACCGCGTGGGAGCTGGTCGGATCTCCGTTCTGGGCGCCGCAAGCGGATGCATCGGTCCTCGGCATTGCCCTCACCGCTGCTGCGCAGCCGGAACGTCGCCCGATTTCGGCGGTCCATACGCACCGCCTCACCGACACCGCCGCTGTGTTGAGCGACCGCTGGGGTTCCGACGCCGAGTGGATGGTGGTGGTCAGCGGTTGGAGCATAGAGGCCCACGCGGGTGCGGCGCGGCTGGCTCGCCTCGAAACAAGCCCGATGGAGGGTGAACCGACGACCACGCCGCAAATACTTCGCCTGATCTCGACGCCGGCCGGCGACTATCTGCTGCTGGGCGGATGGGTTGTCCGCGGCGAGGCGACCACCGCCCGGCAGGCCGTCTATCGGCATGTGCTGTTCAATAAACTGACCGGCTATCTGCTGGTCTCCGATGAGTTTCCGTCGGGCTTTGTGACGCGGACCCAGGTGACCGCCCCGCGCGGTGCCCAAGCCGACCGCGTGGTGGGTTCCGGCGGCTTGAATGCCCAGATGCTTTCATTGGAGGCAACACCGGAGCCGGACCCCGCCGGTGTGGCGTTCCGGGCGATTTCCCGACGGCAGAGCTTTGCCCTTGTCCCGCAGGAGAGCGGCCAGGTTGGCGGAGGGCGGGCGCGGCTGGCCGCATGGCCGGTCAGCAGCATCAGCATGGCTGACGAGCATGAGGACGACCCCGCCGCCAGGCATCTGGTCTTGGC
>CAZBCO010000201.1:0-8329 GCA_964490295.1 uncultured Planctomycetota bacterium | reverse complement strand
CCGCCGCCTGGCGGAGCAGGGCAACGTGACCTTTCACGAGGCGGTGCGGCGGTTGGCCACGCGGCTGGAGTTTCCGCCCCGGCTGATCCGCCACGCGATCCGCAGCCACGAGATGACGCATCCGGACGACCTGCTCTTCTCCAAGTCGTCTGTGCCGCTGGACGCCGAGAGGCGGAAGCGGCTGATGGCGGAATACAATGCGGGCAAGGAGGCGACGGAGATCGCCAAGGCGGTGGGGTTGAGCCGCCAGCAGGTGCGGGCCTATCTCAAGGCCCTCCGGGCCGAAGCTCTGCTCTCGCGCGATATCGAATACCGCTACGACCCGCTGTTCGATTCGCTCGATGCCGAAGAGCAGATTCTCAACGCCCCGGCCCTGAACCACCCGGACTACCGCCCACGAAAAACCCCGGAGGGCGTCCCGCCGTACTTCGCCGACCTGGCCCACCGCCCGCTGCTGGCCAAGGACGAAGAGACCGCGCTGTTCCGGAAATACAACTATATCAAGTACCGCTTCGCCCGGTTGCGCCGGTCGCTCAAGCCGTCGGAAGGTGAAGACCCGAAGCTGCTGGCGCAACTGGAGGCTCTGGCCGCCGAGGCGAGCGCCTGTTGCGAGCGCCTGGTCGAGGCTAACCTGCGCCTGGTGGTCAAGCTGGCCCGGCAGCACAGCGGCCCCATCGCCAGGATGCAGGACCTGATCAGCGAGGGCAACCTGGTGTTGCTCAAGGCGGTGGATAAGTTTGACTTCACGCGGGGCACCCGGTTCAGCACCTATGCGACCTGGGGCGTGGTCAAGCGGTTCGCCCGCACCGTTCCGGAAGAGAACTACCGAATTCAGACGTATATGACCGGCTCAGACGAGATTATCGACGTTCAGCCGGACGAATCGGTGACGGAGCTGGAGCGCCAGGAGAACCTGGAGTATATGCGCGCTCAGATTGGCGAGGTCTTGAAGCATCTGCCCGCTCGCGATGGTGAGATTCTGACGCGGCGATTCGGGCTGAACGGCAAGCCGCAGACGCTGGACCAGATCGGCGACGCCCTGGGGATTACACGCGAGCGGGTGCGCCAGCTTGAGACCCGAGCCTTGCGTCGGGCGGCCGAGGTCATCGGCCAATACCACGGATAATCTATCACTTCCCGGCTGCCGCTTGACCTTTCCCCGGCTTGGCTTACACTGAAGGTTGGCTTGAAGTGGGACTCTATCGAGGAGGAGCAGCGATGTTGCGAGAGACAAGTTGCGGCGAGGCGATGAAGCGGAAATACCCGGAATCGATTGCCTGGGCGACCTGTGTGGATGACCAAGGCAACCCGAACGCCATCGCGCTGGGCTGGTGCATGAACACGTCGGGCGAGCCGCCGATGCTGGCGATTTCCGTGGGCCACACCCGCTACAGTCATGATCTGATCGAAAAAGCCGGCGAGTTCGTGGTCGTCTTCCCCAGCGAACAGATGGCCGAGGCCACACGGGTGGTGGGGACTCAGTCCGGGCGAGACGGTGATAAGATGGCGGCGTCGGGGGTGACGTTGCTCCCGGCGACGAAGGTGCGGTCGCCGCTGGTGGACGACGCCTGTGCCAATTTCGAGTGCCGATTGGTCGGTTCGCTATGCACCGGCGATCACACCCTCTTTGTCGGCCAGGTGGTGGCCAGCCACGTCGGCCCGGATGCCTTGCGGCGTCTTTATACGTTGGGAGGCAATCAGGGTTTTGGCCCGGTGAGTGCCCGGTGAGGGGCGGCGGCGAGCGTCAGGAAGAGCTTTTGTAGTCGCTCTCCAGCTTGCGGATTTGACGGCGGATGGCCATCCGAGAGGTTTCGGAGAGGCGCTGGATGAACAACTGGCCGTTGAGATGGTCGATTTCGTGCTGGAGGCAGCGGGCTTCGAGATCGTCGGCGTCGATCTCCAATTCTTGACCGGTCAGGTCAAAGGCTCGCACCTTGACGCGTTCGGGGCGGATGACATTGGTGCGGATGCCGGGTACGCTGAGGCACCCTTCCTCCGAGGCAACGTCCTTGCCGGCGGTCTCGACCACCACGGGGTTGACCAGAACCAATTCGCCGTCGCTCTCGCCGCTGCAATTGACCACGCAGAGCCGCAGTGATTCTCCCACCTGGGGAGCGGCCAAGCCTACCCCATGCTCTTCGTACATCGTTTCAAACATCTCATCGACCAGCTGTCGCAGGCGACGGTCGATAGTCTGTACCGGCTTGGAACGTATCGCCAGAACCGGGTCGGGATAAGCTCGGACTTTCAGCATCGGCATCGGCCTTTCACGTCACGGCGGTTTCCTGCATTATAAAGAACGGCGGGAATCGGTCAAGGCTGCGATGGAATGGTAATTGACAGGGAGTTGTGCCGAACCTACCATAATAGGCACGGCGACAGGGTCTTGAAGTCGGGAATCGTTATGGTTGAGCGACAACGATGGGTTGGAGCGGTGCTTATGGTGCTGCTTGCGGCCGCCGGTTGTGGGCGGTCGGAAGACAGTTCTGAACTCACCGTCCAGGTGCTCGCCAAGCCGGGGTCGGTGCAGTATCGTCTTCTGGAAGCGGCGGTGGAGGCCTTCCACCGGCAGCAGCCGGCGATCCGCGTGACGTTGGCCGGAGAGCGGTCCCGGGTGGAATACCTGGTGCGCGATATCATCGCGGGCCGGGCCGCCGACGTGCTGGAGGTTCGAGCGGGGGAGGTCGAATATCTGGGCGGGCGCGGGGCGGTCCAGCCGCTCACCGCTCGCTACGCCGAGAGTCGCCACGAGTTTCATCCCTGGGTCTGGGAGTTGGGGTATGTGGGGCAGCAGTTGTGTGCGTTGCCGTTGAGCGTGTCGCCCAAATTGCTGGCGTACAACCGGGATGCGTTCCGCCGGGCGGGCCTGCCCGCCGACCGTCCGCCGCGGACCTGGGACGCTTGGGTGGCCACATCCAAGGCGCTGATTTCGGGCGTCGGGGGAGATTCCGCCCGCCCGCGCTATGGGGTCGCGTTGGCGGCCCAAAATTCTGAGGATTTCGGACGCCACTTCGCAACTTTTGTCGCCCAGTTGGGAGCACCGCTGGTTTCCTGGAACGGGGAACGCTGGAGTTTCAGCTCCCGTTACCAGGACGGTGCCCGGGTGCTCGAGCTCTTCGGCGAACTTCAGCCCTATGCCCCGGTCGATTGCGTGGTCAGCGACGATGCGGACGCCCTGCAGCAGTTCCGGTCGGGTCAGGCGGCGATGGTGATTGCCGGGCCGGAAGTGCTGGCCCCGGCGGCGGAGGACGACCCGGAGTTTGATATCGGCGTGGCGGAGCTTCCGGCCCCGCGGGGTATGGGCTATGTGGTGAACATCGACGCCCGTTTTCTGGCCATCGCGTCCGGTACCGGAGAACGCAAAACCCAGGCGGCTCGCGCCTTTGTCGAATTTATGGCCGGCCGCCGCGCCCAGAAGGTTCTCGCCGGAGGGATCGCCGGTGTGCGTCCGGTGTTGCCCGTCCGGCGCGATCTGTTGCAAAGCCCGGCCCCGAGGCTGGCTCCTTTTGTTCAGGCCCTCTCGCACCCGGCTCCGGTCTTGCCCTGGTTCTTGTGGGAGGGGAAATGCTCCCGCGACTGGATTACGGAGGTGCATTCCTGGATGCTGGAGGACCGGCGCGAGGTGGGGAGCATTATCGACCTGGCTTATGTTCGCGGGGACCACGCGATCTCGTGTATTTACACCGACATTGGCCACCCTTCGGTGACGATGACGTTGGGCATGTCGGTGGTGGCCCTGTTGGTGTTCGCGGCCATTGCTTACGCCGTGGCTCACCATTAGTTCAGAAAGTTGTGTTTTTATGGCACCGGAATATTCCGAATCGGAACAGCTTCACAAGATACGGCCCCAGACCGAGGCCTACTGGTTCCTGGCCCCCGCGCTGTTGGTGATGCTGGTCTTTTTTGCCTACCCGGTCGTCTGGTTGACCTCGGTGAGCGTGTCCGACTATAACGCGCTCACGGGGACGGCCCGGACCGTAGGCCTGGAGCATTATCGCCGGATGCTGAGCAGCCCCGGCGTCTGGCGCAGCATTTTGAATATGGCCTATTTCGGCGTGGTCTATGTGCCGTTGACGTTGGGGTTGGGTTTGGGGTTGGCGGTTTTGCTGCGACATCGGGTGGGGACGCGGCCGTTCATCGAGGCGATTGTGTGCTCGCCGTTTGTGGTGCCGGTGGTGGGGGCGGCGTTAATCTGGCGGGCGGCCTACATGCCCCAGCAGGGCATTATTGACCGGATGTTGTACCTGTTCTTTGGCTACGACCACGCTCCGGGTTGGGCGGGCTGGCTGGGAGAACCTTACCTGGCGATGCCCTGCGTGGCCCTGATGTGCGTGTGGCGCGACATGGGCTTTATCGCCCTGTTGCTGTTGTCGGCGATGGCCCGCGTGCCCCGCCCGCTCTACGACCTGGCCCGGGCCGACGGAGCGACGCCCTGGCAGCGGCTTGTGAACATCACGCTGCCCATGTGCCGAGGCACCCTGGCTCTTTGCCTCATCGTGTTGTTGATCAACGTGCAGAATGTCTTTCAGGAAATCTTCGTGATGACCGAGGACGGCGGCCCGGCGAACTGGACCGTGAACGTTCCCTTTCTGGTCTATCGCCGAGCTTATCTGGACCACGAATGGGGGCCGGCGGCCGCGTTGTCGCTGATTGTTTTTGCCGTCACCTTTGTGATCATCCTGATCCAGAACCGCGTGCTGAACAGGAGGCTGGGGTGGCAGTAAGGCATCGACCCCCGACGAGGCGAAGCATCTACTGGCGGCGCCCGCACTATGTCCTCTATCATTCGTTGATCTGGATTTATGTGTTGATCGCCCTGTTGCCCCTGGCCCACATGGTCTGGACCGCCCAGAAGCCGCGCGACCGCGTTGACGAGTCGTATTACTTCCTGTCGCTTCGGATGCCGGAGCGCGAGGTCGCCCGTCGCATCGAGATCGACCCGCGCCCGTTGCGGATGGCCCTGGTCAACAGTGCGGTGGTCAGTTCCGCCTGTGCTCTCATCGGCGTCGTGTTCTGTTCGATGGCCGGGTATGCCTTTGCCAAGAAGCGGTTTCTGGGGCGCGGCCTGCTTTTCGATCTGGTGCTTGCCTGGATGGCACTGCCGCCGGTAATCCTGATGATGCCCCTCTTTCGGCTCACCGTGGCGTTGGGTATCTATGACACACTGCTGGCCCTGATTCTGCCGTTCTGTGTCACTGGGTTCGGCATCTTTTACATGCGATACACCCTGGCCTCGGTGCCGGATGCGTTGATCGACGCGGCCCGGCTGGACGGCCTGTCGGAGTTGAAGGCCCTGTTTCGGGTGGTCTTGCCGTCGATCTGGCCGGCGGTGCTGACGCTTGGGGCGATTCAGTTCATCGCCAGTTGGAACGCCTTTGTCCTGCCGAACGCGGTGGTCTCGTCCGAGGGCAACTACACCGTCGCGGTGCTGCTGGGGCGTGTGATGAGGGATTTCCAGGGGCTGATGTGGAACGATATTATGATTCTGGTCATCGCGGCGGTCATCCCCGTGATGGCGGTTTATCTGGTGTTGCATCGAAGGGTGATACGGGGGTATATGACCCTGGGCGACGAACAGGGATAACCGCCGAAAAAGCCTGTTACAAAGTATCACAAATATTCCACTATCTATGTGACAAAAAAGCAGGTACACTTGAAGAGGATGATTCTGGAAACCTGCGGAGGGTATCTGATGTTCCGGCGAAATATAGCCCTGTCCTGCCTTATCCTGTCGCTTGCTTTGAGTGCATCCGCCGATACGCTGACCCTCAAGGACGGCACCAAGAAAACCGTGCGTATTTACAAGGTCGCCAAGGAATACGTCAGCTACCTGGCCGACGGGCAGATTCACGTGGTCTCACGTGACGCCCTGAAGGACTATCAGATTACCGAAACCAAGCCGATCAGCCCCGAAGAATTGGCCGCTGCGGTCAAGAAGACCCGTGAGGCCCTGCGCCGGAAGGTCCGGGAGCAGGCCGGCGAGACGGGCAAAAAGCCCGAGGCCCCCGGCGAGCTGAAGACCATAGAAGGCGGCAAGGGCGTCGAAGTAATCGAAAAGAGCGAGTCCAAGACCCGGGCCACCGAATTAAAAATCGACCCGTTTCCTGAGATTCCCGTGAAGGGCGAAGCGCCCCGTAAGCCGGTGCAGACGAAGCTCCGTGTGAGGCCCGTGCGCCGGAAGCAGTAACTCATGGAGAGGAGTGCGGCAATGAAAGCGTTGTGGGTGGTGATCAGCGTTCTGGTTTGTGTTCTCGTCGTGTCGGCGGCTTCGGCGGAGGAATTCAAGCCCGGCCTGGCCGCGCATTATTACAAGGATGCGGACAACTGGGACGGCCTCTGGCCCGATGATACCGATGCCCCCCTGGTTGACCCCAAGACCTGCACCTTCACCGAGTTCCAATACACCCGCGTCGAGCCGGTGGTCAACCACCTGTTTGTGCGCAGCGGCTGGTTCAGTGTGCGCTGGGTCGGCTACATCGAGGTGCCCGGCGACGGCGAGGCCAAGGCTTTCCTCTTTGAGGTCTGGGCCGATGACGGCTGCCGGCTGAAGATCGGCGACACGGTGTTGATCAACAGTTGGTACGCCTGCCCGGAGGATATCCCCGCGGCGCGTCGGACCGCCACCGCCACGCTCGCCCCCGGCAAGCATCGCATCGTGGTCGAGTATTTTCAGGGACAAAGCCTGGAGGCGGCCGATAACGACCCGATGAAGCTCTACTGGGCCTCGCCCGCACTGAACATCGAGAAGCAGGTGGTTCCCCAGGAGCGTCTGTTCCACAAGGATGAGGACAAAGAGACGCCCGACGCCTGGGAGATCAAGCCGCCCCAGACGGCGGTGCAGCTGGCCGCCTCCATGCTGGAGGATGCCCAGGCCGCCGAGGAGAACAAGGACTACGCCTACGCGCTCCGGCTGTATCGGCGCATCCTGCAAATTGCACCGGACAGCCAAGAGGCGAAGACCGCGCGCGAGCGCATTCTGGCCATCGAATCGGACCCCAACATCACCGAGAAATAACAGCGTTCATCGACATCACAACGCCACGACCGGCTTGCCCTGTCGTGGCGTTGTTCTGTTTGGGATCAGGCCTTCGCCAGTTCGTCCCGAATAATGCGGCGGTAATAGGCAAGCCGCGTCTCGGCGTTGTCGAGTTCACCCCCGAAGGTTCGCTGGCTGTCCAGATATTTAAGCGTAATCGGTAGCTCCCGGACGCTCAGCCCCGCCTTCCAAGCCTGTATCCAGAATTGAATCGGCATCCCGTAGCTGTGTTCCGTCAGGTGAAGCCCCCGCAGGGCCTCGGTGCGATAGACCTTGAACCCACAGAAGGCGTCGGTCAGTCCGAAGCCCGTCACCCGGTTGATCTCTTCGCAGACGATGCGCCCGATCCGCCGTCGCTCGTCCGGGGGCGGGATACCTTCGCAGCGGCTCTTCGGGTGGTAACGCGACCCCGACACGATGTCCCAGTCGCCCACCTCAATCACGAAGTTAAGGATGTCCACCGGCTCGTGCTGCTCGTCGCAATCCAGGGTGATGACGTGCTCGAAGCCCTTTTCAATCGCGTAATTGAAGATATCGATCAGGCTCTTGCCATAGCCCTGGTTGGCGGGGTGGGTGAGGACGTGCATGTTGGGGATATGCCTTTGAAGCGCCCTCAGGTGTGCCGGGGTGTCATCGGTCGAGCCGTCGTCCACCACCAGCAGATCGCGCACGCAACAGGAAATCTCCCCGATGACACGGGTGACGTGTTCCTCTTCGTTATAAACCGGAATTGCCACCAGAAACGCCATCGGATACTCCATTTCATGATTTCTGTTTGAATTGTATTACCGTCCGCGCGCGGCGTCAAGCACCGACATAAGGGGGGGGCGGGAGCATGGGAGCACGGGAGCATGGGATCGCCTCGCGCTCTTGCTCGTACTCGTGCTCATGCTCGAAAGGAACCACGACGACACGACGGTACGACGAAGAGCACTTCTTCACCACGAAGGGCACGAAGGGGGCTGTGTAAGATGGGAGAACGGGAGAACGGGGAAGGGAGCGTGGGCGCACGGACGCGTGGGAGAGCGGGAGAGTGGAGAACGAGAAGCGGGCTTTCGGTGGCACGGGCGTCCCGCCCGTGCCACGTTTGCAGCCGGACGCCCGATTCCTATCGGTGCTCATCGGTGCAATCGGTGGATGCTGCTTCTTCGGTTTCGGGCCGCGTTTTCGGGGCTGGGGAGCTATTGGCCGAAGCAGCCCTCGCAGCCGTCCCAGCAATAGGTGCAGAGCTTTTCCTTCGGCAGGCCGATGGCCTCCACCAGGTCCGGCAGCCGCTGGTATTGCAGCGAGGTG
>CAZBCO010000200.1:0-5607 GCA_964490295.1 uncultured Planctomycetota bacterium | reverse complement strand
GATTTTATCGGCCCGCACATAGAGTGTCCCGTCCTCCGCCAGCAGATGATGCACACGAGCCACCTCGTGCTGCCATAGCAGCGTTCGCTCGCCCCGGTCCAGACACAACAACGTGGCACGCGCCCCTTTGGGTAACGCGACAAAAATGCGACGGTCGTCAAGGGCAACCATCGGACGGCGTTCGCCAAAGGATTCCACCTCAAGCGTCGTTTGCCAGAGAGGCTCGCCCGTAGCGCTGCTGAGCGCGTGCAGGCTCTTGCGGCAGGCGAGGAATACGCTATCGTCTCGGATGGCGGCTCCGGAGAGCCGACATTGGTCATCCAAGGTCCGCGTCCACCGGGCCTCGCCACTGGTCGCGTCGATCATATGAACGGTCGTGTCGGTGGTCCAGCAAACGGTGCCATTGGGGAGCGGAACCGGTCGGGTGGCGGCTCGACGCGGGTTGAGCCCCGATTGTTCATATCGCCAAAGCGGGGTGCCGTCTCTGGCATCGAGGGCGACCAGTTCGAGCGTCTGTGGCCGCAGTGCCGAGAGGGCGTAAACCCGTCGTTCGTCAGCCTCCAGGAAGCCGATGCTGGGCATCTCCGACTCCCAGAGCATCGCCCCGGTAGCCGCATCGACGGCGGTTACGCCGGCCCCGATGGGGCGCTCGCGCAGCAGGTACAGAGCGCCGCCCCGCACCAGTACGTCGTCCGCAACCGAGGTCGGCTCGGCCTGTGCCCCGTGATACTGCCACTGCTCCGAGACCTTCGGGGCGAACCGCCCGGAACTCCAAAAAGCCAGCCCGGCGATAAACACTGCCGCAACCGAGGCGGCCACCGCAACCCATCGGCGACGTCGGCGTGATGCGGCCAGGGCGGCCCTGCCCGACACCTGAACCGATGATACCAAGGCTTCGGAGGGGCTGCTCGTCGCCACGCCGGACTCCAAGACGGCGAGCAGCTCGCGTGTCTCGCGTTCGATCTGCCGACAGGCTGGGCAAGCCTCAAGATGCGAACGCAGTGCCTCCGCCTGGGCAAGAGATATCTCGCCGAGCACGTATAACTCTATGTTCTCGCGAGCGGTATCACAGATCATCTCTGCACCTCCAGCCCCGTTGCCACGCCGTTAGCCTTGCGATATAGGCCCCATCCGTCATGGCTTGAACTTCCGAACCGCTTCCAACATCGCGTGGTCGCCTTTCAAGTCGCCGCCCAAACGTCCAAACTCAACCAAAGCGCGATCTTTCGACCAATTCAACACGTGAAGGCGGTAGGCGAAACCCAATACACCTCCACGATGGCTGCCACCGATGCAGTGGACGTAAAACCTTTCCCGACCGTTTTTTACCGTATCCAAGAACCGCCGAAGGTCTTTTTCCGAAGGCCCGTCATTCTTGTTGAAGGGAATTTCAACAAGCTCAAAGCCATGCTGTTTACAGAAATCCCGCTCTTTATCGTTCGGCGAGATAGACACAATGGTTTTTACGCCCCATTGCGACAACGCCTTCGCGGCGCTCTCGTCGTAAAACTCGCCTCCGCGAATCAGGCGATCATCGTATTGAATGGCCCAGGCCTTGATACCGTCGCGCACTCCGAGTACGGTATAACCGTCGCCGGCCGGAGGCGGCGCACCGCGGTCACCCGCGAAATAGGCCGCCGTTGCTGCCGAGACGGCATCGACCGTCCCGTCGGTTACCGGCTCGCGAGCACAAGCGGACAACAGAACCAGACCGCAAACCATGAAAAAGCAGCAGGTTATCTTTGAATCCATCTTCATTCGTCATACCCTCAAAACTGCATCTAATGTTAATACGTTTTATGATGCCCGAAAGGGACATTTTTATTCTTCTCTCGCAGACGCTTCAATCCGCGCTGCGCCCGTTTTCGGGCGGCATCGTGCGAAATACCCAGCGCAGCCGCCACGTCGCTCAAGGCCATGCCGTGCAGTCCCCGCAACGTCAACACCTGCCGTTCCGGCAGGGGCAGGCCCTCCAGCAGCCTCCGGGCGACAGCCGCCGGGCTTTCCTCCTTCGGCCCGGTCGGTAATTCGGCCTGCACCTGTCGTGCATACGCTTCGGCGAGTTTCGCCTCACGGCCCTGTCGCCGGATCATGTCGGTACAGACATTGTGCAGAATGGTGTAGAACCAAGGGGCAAAGGGATGACCCGGGCGGTAACGACGGCGGCTCTGGACGATGCGGACGAAGGCCTCTTGGACGGCGTCCTCGGCGAGGGCGTGGTCGTGCAACAACTCGCGGGCCACACCGAGTGCCGGGCCGAGAAATCGCTCGACAAGGGCGTCGAATGCCGCCGCTTCGCCGGTCGCTCGGAAGCGCGCCATCAGGTCTTCGGGAGATTCCGCCCGTACATCCGCCAAAATCATCCTCACCGCATGCGGCACCACGGCGGCCTTGGCCCACGCCATCGCCGGTGATCATGCCGGGCCGTTGGCTTGGGTTGCGGGTCAGGCGGGCGACTCGGGCCGGTACGGAGGCCAACCTTTTGACCGGCACGCGCTATGGCAGCGCCGCCAAGGCAAAGGGATGATCATAGTGCAGATGCGGCCACGGGTCAAGAACAGACCGGCGGGCTGTGCGGCGTCGCTTCCCGCTCGGCAAGCGCGCGGGTACGCCAATCGAGAGCTTGGGATGCGACATCAGGCCACTCGTGGTGCCGCTCGGCATTGACCTCAGCCACCCAATTCTGAATCTGTTCGGCGATCTGGTCGCGGACCTCACGAAACTTGTCCAGTTTGGCGTCGCCGGAGCCGACGAAGGCGGCGGGGTCTTCAAAAGCCCAATGAAGCCGTTGGGTCACGCCCGGGAAGCAGACGGGGCAGTCGTGATCCGCCCGGTCGCAAACGGTAACCAAATAGTGAAACAGGGTGGTGCCCAGATAGGTCATCACATCCTTGGCGTGCTGGCCATCGAGGCCGATGCCCACCTCGGCCATCACGGTACGCGTCATCGGGTGGATATCCCTCGGCTCCAGGCCGGCGCTGTAGGCTTCGAAATCTTCACCGCCGAACTCGCGAAGGAATGCCTCGGCCATCTGGCTGCGGCAGGAATTGCTCGAACAGAGAAACAACACCTTGGTTCTGCTCATCGGCTTCACCTCCTGCGTCCCCGATTATCCAGTTCCCGTCAATATGGCCGTATTGTCGTCGTGATGTGCAGAAATCTCAAGTTAGAATTGCGTTAGAAAACTCCCGGAGGCCGCAAAGCCTACCGTAACGCTGTAGATAGGATAATCCGGAATGCGGCCAGGTGGCCGGTGTGGCCGTCCTTCAAAAACAGCGTGCGCCGGTCAATGACCGGCGCACGCTTTCGGGGTTTACTCTCTGGAATGAGCCTGATTATTTGGCCATCACACCCCGACAAATGTTGAGGACGTTGATGGCATAGGCACTGACCAAGGTGGGGTCGGATTCCCACCAGCGGTCATGCGTGTTAACCCAGGAGCCGTCGTCCTTCTGGAGCTTGAGAACCTCGGTAGCGAGTTCTTCGGCCCACTTATGCTCCACGCCCTTACTGACAATCACGGGGGAACCCCAGACCTCCAGCGTTCGGGCCATCGTGTAGTAGAAATAGAAGAGGCCCTGCGTCTTCATTCCGGGGTGTTCTTTCACGGTGTAGTTGTCGGCAATCCAGTTGTAAGCGGCCTGCACACGGGGATTGTCCTTGGGCAGCCCGGCGAAGAGCAGGCTCTTGAGCAGCGTGTAGGTCGCCCCGCCGTAGGAACGGGGCACTTCGGTGCCGTCGGGAAGGCGAATGAGGCCCGCCTTGGAGGCTCCCTCAACGGTGGGGTCTGAGCGGTAGATGGCACCGCCGTCGTTCGCAGTACGAACCGCTTCCTTGACCAAATCGTCATCGGCCTCGTCCAGGCTCTGTGTACGAGCCAGAAAGACCATCGCCCGCATCCAGACCTCGTCATCGCGGTCGACACCGGCCTGGGCCAGCAGCTCGAGAGCCTCTCCGGTGTTGATGATATCGCCCTTGGTCTCGTCGCTTCCGTAGCCCATCGAGCCGTACTTCAGCTTGTCGCTCTCGTCGGTGCCCTGGATGCCCTTGGTGTAGCGAACCGCGGCATCAATGAACTCCTTGTACTTCGCTTTGTCCAAGGCGATCAAAGCTCGGGCGGAGATACTGGTGCAGTAGTTGGCCACCATGCCGTCGGGGGTAACGATGGAGCCGTTATCGAGCTGGTTCTCGAGGATGAAACTGACGCCATCGGCAATGGTTTCGGAATACTTATTTCGCAGTTCGACGGGCATATTCGCCATCGATTCAATCACCAAGCCGGTGATGCCGACGTTTGAGCCTCGGCCTCCCCAGCCGCCGTCGTCGTTTTGATGCTTCGCCAGGAAGTCGCAAGCCCGGTCTGTGGCGGCGACCACTTGGGCGAGCAGGTTGGGCGCGTCATCGGGCTTCTGCACAGCAGGTTTATCCGTCGTTTCCTTCGGCTTGGGAGGATCGCTCTCCTGACCACAGGACGCGACCAGTACCGAGCCGACCACCAACCATGCCAACATCACAGTCCTGCATTTCCACAGCTTCATTTCTACCCTCCTTCTCGAATCAACTGCGTCACGCGATGCCGTTGAAGCAACGCCGCTCCAACCATAAACACCGCAAAAACCAACAGATATCCAACGACCGTCTGCCACCAGTCCGGATAGGTACTTTGATACCATCGGCCGATGACCGAGACGTGGTCATACATCAGTTGCTGCCTCACCAGATCAAATTCCAGGAGCGACCAGGAAATCGCCGTCACCGGGCTGGCGGCCAGCACGAGTCTGATTACAGAGCCGCGCTGCTGCGGGTCCCAGTTCGCCTCGATCAACGGGTCGGCATAAAACACCGTCCCCAACAAAGCACAAGCCACAAAGATAAGAACGAGTTGTGCGAAAAGAAGTTCGGATCCGCTGCAACGCACCAGACAAAAAACCGAGACAAGCAGAGCGGCAAAAGACAGGATAACGCCCTGAGCAACCAGAGCCCCAGCCAACGGCCCGGCCCCCCAGACGGCCCAAGCCAGGACCAGGACCAGGGAACTCAGAATCACCGCCACGCCGCATATCGCCATACTTAAGGCCAGAAGCCGCAACAGGCCGATCTCGCGCGGGTCACGGTCCACCACAAACACGGCGACCACCACGGCCATCAGGGCGCACTCGATAAAGGTGAGCACCGCCATCAGGCTCCGACCACTGCAATGCATCGCAGCGCAGCGAGCAAACACGGCAAATCCAGCGAGGTAAACGGCCAACCCCAAGCCGACCTTCCACCACGCCATCGACCGATGCTCCGGGTTGTGGGACAGCTTTACCATAATTTGATGGTATCAGGCTTCCGAGCACCTGTCAACGCCCCGGCGTCCGCCTTCGGTGAAGGAATTGCCCCCCTCTGTTGACCGATCTGCTCGCGTCATTTACAATCAGTACGTCGTGAGTTGAACGCTAACCGAGGATACCACATGGCTTCAACACGGAAATATCTGGCACGAATTTACGCCGCCCTTCCAAGGTTCGCACAGATGGCCGTCGCGCGGCGCTTTGCCAAACGCAAGGAACGCCGCTTGGCGGGGATGCGCACGCCGGGAGCGGTGATTATGTACGTCACCCA
>CAZBCO010000199.1:0-5750 GCA_964490295.1 uncultured Planctomycetota bacterium | reverse complement strand
GGTGTATATCCCGCCGCTGCGGGACCGACGCGAGGATATTCCCCTGCTGGTGGATCACTTCGTCGAGCGTTTTCGCTCGCGGATGAACCGGCCCATTGAAAGGGTCGCCGGCGCCGCGCTGGCGATGATGATGGACTACGCCTGGCCGGGCAATGTCCGCGAGCTGGAAAATGCGGTGGAACATGCCTTTGTACGCTGCTCCGGCAGCGAAATCCGGCCGGAAGATTTGCCTGCCGAGCTGCGTTTCGGCGGCGCAACCTCACACCCCGCCTCCTCGGGCCACGAAGCCAGCCCCGAACCGCCCCGCCAACAAACCCTCCGCCCCAGCAAGCCCGACGAGCGAAGCATTATCGCCGCCGCTCTGGAACGCTCCAACGGGAATAAGACGCTTGCCTCCGAGCACTTAGGCATCAGCCGAACCACCCTCTGGCGCCGCATGAAAGAGCTCGATATCGAGTGGCCGAAATATCCGGGCGCGATTCATTAAGCAACGCCTGAAACGCTATTGCGTTTCCAAAAGAAACGCCGCGAAACACCAGAAGAGCGATAAATAATACCTCATTCCGACGAAGCCTTTTTATCACCTTTTAAGACAACGACTTAAGTTTTCGCCAAGTTTTTTGAACTTTTGGCGGGTCTTGGGCATGGAAATTGCAGTTATATCAATCAGGAAACGACGGGTAACGGATGTGTCGTCCGAAGCCCGTCAAACCTTGGGCGTGTTGCCCAGGATGATGGAAGGGACATGAGCTGTGCGGGTCCTCCCCCTCGTACAGCCCGGTCCCTTCCCGTCTTTTGGGAGTGTTTTTTCAGTCCGCCAGATGGTCGTTTCGCACCTGGGTGAAGAACTCAATATACGCGGGCAGAAGATAGTCGCGGTAGGTGGTTTCGACCGCTCGAAACGAGCCGCCGCGAAAACAGAGCGTAATTTCCACGTAAATCCCCTGCCCCACGTATAGCCGTTGGGCGCGGTCTTTGCAGCTGGCCAGCACCAGTTTGCTGCCGCAGATATAGCCCGGATCGAGGTTCACCGGCCTGGGCACCGCGCTTTGCTTGGCGGCGATCTGCTCCTCGAGATCGTTGGTAAACCGCTTGATCGGGGCCATCCGCGCGGGGTCGATCTTCTCCGCAAAGCTGAGGAACCGCCGCTTCAGGCCCGCCCCCATCTCCGGCTCATAGTAGTCGGTGACATCAAAATCAATCAGCGGCGAGCGCCGCGCCACCGGGCCGAGCTCCGCGATCAACCCGCGTTCGGCGTCATCAAACCATGTCGGCCTCGCCGACAGCATCCCGACAATCAACGTCACCGGCTCCGGCGGCTTGGGCGTGGCCATACACTTCCTCACACACAATTCGGCCCGCGGCAGGCGCGGATGCAGAGGCCGCAGATGTGCTGGCCGATGTACGGCCGCTTGCGGAATTCGTTGAGTTGCTTGAAGCAGGCGTCCAAGTCATGATCGCGCGATGATTCGTGGATCGCGCCCGCGGGGCAGGCTTCGATGCAGCGGCGGCAGTCCCCGCAGGCCTCGTCCATCGGCGTGCCCGGCGGATAGTTGGCGTCGGTCAGCACCGAGGCGTAGCGCATCCGCGCCCCGTATTGCGGATGAATCAGCAGGCGCGAGCGGCCGATCCAGCCCAGCCCGGCTGCATGCCCGATCAGCCGATGCGAGACCAGTCCGCGCCGTCCGTCGCCGCCGATGATCTGGGAGGCTGGCACCGGCAGCGCCCGGCTTCCCGACGCCTGAACCGCGAGGGCCAGTTGGAATGCCGCGCGGTCGAGGATGTAGTTCGCCTGGCGGTAGGTGTGGAAATAGAGCGGCGTCGGGCCGTCGGTCAGCTCGTCGAGCACCGCGTCGGCCAGCCGCACCCCCAAAGCGATGCCGCGTGATAATCCCGATGGAACCGACGCCATCGCGGCCGGCTCCCGCGCTTGCAACGCCTCCATATCCGCCACACCGATGGCCGACAGCTCGTGCTGCGACGCAAACGCTTGCAGGTCCGGCAGTGCGTTCATGTTCAACTCCCCTGCCCTCCTCACTCTTTTTCGACGGGTGCTGGGCGCTTGGACCTCGCCGTCTCCAGGGCTTGGCGGGCTGCTTCCAGCTCCTTCCGCATCGCCTCCGCCCGCTCGGCCATCTCGACCACCTGGGCGCGGAGAGCGGCGATCTGGATGTCCTTCTCCTCGACCGCCTCGCGCAGCTTGGTCAGCTCCAGGCCCAGCGCGCGGTTCAGCTCCATCAGTTGGCCCTTGGACATCCCCAGCGTCTGCGTCACTTCGGTGAAATACACCCAGCCGGTTGTCTCGCGTCCGTTCAGCTCGCAGGTCACCTGGAACCAGAAATCTTTTTGTGCGATGGCCTTGAGCCGGGTGTTGGCGGGCAGCGTGCCCAGCGCGCGGGCGGTGGTGCTCGGCTTGGATCGGACCGTCGCCTTAGTTACGGTGTTTAACACGGCAGCAGAACCCAGCACCGGCTTGGTCGAACGGTCGGCCTCGGCCGCTCCCGCCGTTCCCACCATCACGCACAGCAGCCCGGTCATCCACAGATATCGCACGGCATCACCCTCCAGATTGCGGCTAGCTCCATTTATACTATACTATCATGTCTGTTGGCCGAGCGCACCTGCAAACCACCAACTGATTTTTCATGGCCGCCCGCCCTGCCCCCGATTAATGCTCTATATGTTACTTTTTGTTATAGCCTATAGGCTATATCTTTTGGCCCAACAAGCGCCGACGTGCGGCACCGGTTCGTGTCACGATAAGCGCCTGGCGGCGCGCGGCCCGCGGGGCGCGAGAGAGACTGATCGGGAGCCTGTTCCGGGCTTCTGAAATGGGATCTGCCGTGCGGGCGGGCCGCTGTAATCGTTGCTGAGGCATTTTTGCCGACCGCTCCGAGCCACAGGCCGTTCAACCCCGCCATCGCGTCAGAAGCCACGACAAGGCCCCAAACGCGGCCCTGCCCTTTTGGACGACTGACAGCGGCCCGGATCGGGCCAAAAACAGCCGCCATTGAAGCAATAGAAATACCTCAATACCACAATTTCATTGCGGCGACAACACCTCCTGGTGACGGGTCGTCAGGCACCGCCTGAGCGGCAACGGTGCGTTATGGCAACACAGATGAGTTGCCGGCCGTTGCCGTTCAAATCTCGGCGCTATGGCGTTGCATTATGGAAACGGTGATTTATGGCCAGATATTATCCACATGTCATGTCATTGCCGGTTTTCGCTCATGGCATGCCGATGCGCGCGGCCGGCGCATGCCAAAACGCCAGATTGAACCGGTTGGATGGCGGTGACGGGCGCTGAAGCGATGGATAAAGGCGGCTGGACGGCCAGAGGCGCGCCGGCGCGCGCGGGATAGGGCGGCTTTATGCGGCAAATTGGGGGTAGTGGGGTGACATCGTCAGATCGAGCCGTTCTGCTGTCGGTCCAGAACGGTCTCGACGATGCGGTCGAAGTCATCCAGTGAATAGTATTCGATCACCACGCGGCCAGTGTGGTCTTTAACCGGCTCGATGTTGACCTTGGTGCCGAGGGCAACGCGGAGCTGCTCCTCAAGATCACGGATATGCGGGGGCTTATCATCGATATCCTTACGCTTGGAACGCACCCTCTTGGTCGCCTCAGTTGCCGCCAGCTTCTCAACCTGGCGAACCGAAAGGCCATCCTTCTCGATTTTTCGCCACAGCGCCAGGCGCTGGTCGGCGGTTCGCAGCGATAGAAGCGACCTGGCGTGCCCCATGCTGATTGTTCCACGTGAAACAGCATCTTGTACCTCGCCGGGCAATTCCAGCAGGCGCATCACATTCGCCATCGCACTGCGACTTATCCCAAGTCTTTCTGCTGCAAGCTCTTGCGTAAGCTCAAAGGTCTCGATAAGGCGCCGGTAAGCCTTGGCTTTTTCGATGGCATTCAGGTCTTGGCGCTGGATATTCTCGATGATGGAGAGCTCGAAGGCCTTGGCGGAGTCCACGTCGCGGACTTGGGCCGGCACGGCCTGAAGCCCGGCGGCCTTGGCCGCTCGCCAGCGACGCTCCCCGGCGATCAACTCGAAGTCCTGTCCGATTCGACGCACTACGATCGGCTGGATAATGCCGTTGGATTTGACGGATTGCACCAGCTCCTGGAACGCTTCCTCCGCAAAGTCGGTTCTTGGCTGCGAAGGATTCGGCCGGATGCTGTCCACCGGCACGTGAAGAATCTCGTCATCCTGCCTTACCGGCTTGACTTCGATTTCAGGCCGGGAGGGCTTATGACGGGACAGCAGGTTTTCCAGGGATGTTCCAAGTCGATTAGCAGGCATTGGCAATTTCCCTTGCGAGTTGTATGTAAGCATTGGCTCCGCGAGACCTTGGTGCATATTCCACGACCGACTGGCCGTGGCTCGGAGCTTCGCTGAGCGCGACATCTCGTGGTATTCTAACATTATAAGTCTTGCTTGTAAAGTGCTTTAGAACCTCAGACACCACCTCGTCGGCGAGCCTCACGCCCGGCTCGTACATCGTGAACAGGAAACCGCCGATCTCCACGTGGGCGTTCTCCTCAGCCTGCGCCACATTTAATGTTTCCAGAACCTGGGCCAGGCCCTCCATCGCGTAATACTCGCATTGGACCGGGACGATCACCTCGTCGGCAGCCACCAGCCCGTTGAGCGCCAACAACCCGGAGGAGGGCGGACAATCGACGAATACGAAGTCAAACTTGTCGTCCAGCACGTCAATGGCCCGCTTGAGCTGCCGGTTGCGGCGCACCTCGTGGCGAAGCAGGGCCTCCGCCGAGGCCAGCGCATCGGTGGCCGGGGCGAGCGACAGGTTGTCGATCCGCGTCTTCTCAATCCATGTGTCCGGGCGTTCGGGGTCGGTGAGCGCCCCGTCAGCCCCGTTTTGCGATCGCTTTTCAGCCCCCAGCCCCGAGCTGGCGTTCCCCTGGGGGTCGAGATCAATCAGCAGACAGCGGCGTCCGGAGAGGGCAAGGCAGGCGGCGAGGTTCACCGCCGTCGTGGTTTTGCCCACGCCACCCTTCTGGTTCGCTATGGCAAAAGTCTTGATCAAGCCTTAAAGCCTGCCGGGTTCGCTTGTCGAAAAAGGATCATGTTTCACGTGGAACGTATTTTAGCGCGTAAAAACCATTCTATCGACCTTTTTTTCGCTTGCGCGAACTCCTTATCGCTGCGTATAATCGCCTTGGCATTGACGCCTGATGTTTATATCCTGCGATACCCTCTGCAAGAGGACCTTATGCGCACTTTGACCGTGGCCAACGCAACATGGCGTGAGGCCATCCGACAACCGGTTTGCATCATCGTGCTCTGCGTGGCGGCGGCGGTCACCTTCCTCTCGCAATTCCTCAATTTTTATCATTTCGACGATGAGACCAGCTACAACGTCATACGCCAGATGGCGGTGGCCCAGACGCTGATCTGCGGGATGGTAATCGCCGTGTTCACCGCCTCGGCGGTGCTGGCCGATGAGATTGAGAGCCGGACGGTGATGACCCTGCTGGCCAAACCGATCCGACGCGGTGAGGTGGTGATTGGCAAGTTTCTGGGCATCATGATGACCGTGGCCGCGGCCTTCGGGGTGATGATTCTCATCTCGCTGTGTACCATCTTCTGGGCCGAGGCCCGCGTCGAGAAGTGGCGCACCAATCCCGCCCTGATGGTCGGGCAGGCCCCCTGGCTGCTGACCGGGCAGGGCACGCTGGCCACGGCGAGCGCGACCCGGGAGTTGGTCACCAAGCGCCGCGG